>NZ_JANBOB010000032.1:0-257349 GCF_035615195.1 Acinetobacter sp. IK31
TTCTTAGTTAACATCTTGTAGACAGAATTGTATGTATAGTCACATTATTTTACATAACAACAATATATATCTCAATATTTTTATTTCATAAAAAAGCTAGGCTCCTGCCTAGCTTTTAAAAAATTCATTATGTAGTTTAAATATAATCAACCTTTTGAGCTTTTAAAATATCAAGCTGCAACATCTTTTTCTTTTTATATCTATAGGCAACAAACAAACCAATAAACCAGATGGGCGAACACTCAAGTGCAATTAAGGTATCATGATCTAAAGCTAAAATTACAATAGTGAAAACTAAAAACAGCATCGTAAACCATGCCATAAATAATCCACCCGGCATTTTATATTGGGATTGAATATGTAATTCAGGGAATTTTTTACGATAGGAAATATAAGAAAGCACAATCAACATGAATGTAAAAATACATAAAATTGAAGTCAGTGCTGAAATAATCGTAAATGCAGTCATAACATTTGGAACAATAAATAAAATAGATGTTCCCGCCGTCACACAAGCCATAGAAAACACAAGCCCTCTAATTGGAACCTTACTTTTCGATAATTTACTAAAGCTTTTAGGTGCGTCGTTGTCCAATGCTAGGCCATATAACATACGGCTGGTCGCAAAGATTCCACTATTTGCCGAAGATAGCGCCGAAGTTGCTACAACAAAATTGATTAAACCTGCCGCAATTGGTAACCCGACCAATGTAAACATTTCTACAAATGGACTTTTTTCTGGTGAAACTTTTGCCCAAGATGTAACTGCAATAATACAAATCAATGCACCCACGTAGAACAATAAAATACGTAAAGGAATAGAGTTAATCGCTTTTGGAAGTGATTTATGCGGATCTTTAGTTTCAGCAGCAGTTGTACCAACAAGCTCAATACCCACAAACGCAAATATGGCAATTTGGAAACCAGCCAAGAAACCTGTTACACCATAAGGAAACATAGATTGTGTTTCAAACAAATGGCTTACCGATGCCTTAACACCATTAGGAGAAGTAAAGCCGGTACTAATTAAATAGATACCCGCAAGAATGAACAGAATAATGGCTGTAATTTTGATGAGGGAAAACCAAAACTCGAGTTCACCAAATAGCCGAACGGCCACAAAATTGAGTATGGTTAAGACTGCCAATGAAGTAAATGCAGGAATCCAGACGGGTAAATCGGGATACCAAAACTGCATGTACCCTCCGATCACAATCACGTCTGCAATAGCAGTAATAATCCAGTTACACCAGTAGGACCAACCAAGGAAAAACCCCGCCCACGGACCGAGATAAGCCGTTGCAAAATCTGCGAATGTTTTAAAATTAGTATTCGCCAGCAGCAACTCGCCCATTGCTCGCATTACGAAGAAAAAGAAGAAACCAATAATTAAATAGGTTAATACAATTGAAGTTCCTGAAATACTTAATGTTTTACCGGAACCCATAAATAATCCAGTACCAATTGCACCGCCAATCGCAATCATCTGAATATGACGATTGGTTAATGAGCGTTGCAATTTCTCTTCTTCTTGCTCAGTCATATGTTGACTACCAAGAAGATCTCCTTCCAGGAATTGCTTTCCGTTATTCTTACTCATGTAATATTTACTCCAATTTATAGCAACCGTCGTAAATGCTTTAATAATAAATAAATTATATGATTATTAATTTAGTCCATTAAATCATGTTAATAATATTATTAAATCATTTAAAACCTTATAAATTCCTTTTTAAAAGCTATTACTTATAACAATAAAAATTAATCATAAACCCTTTCCTTCATTATTATATTAGCCTGACCTCTATCAATATAATTTCGGTAGATAATTAAAATATATGAATGAATTAAATATTTTAATTATCTGTCTTTTATAGAATAACGGCAGGCTAATGAATTCCAGCTCAGCGAGCAAGATTGTGTTTATCCATGTACCAATCTTGCGTTAGCGATAATATAGTATTCCTTCTTAAATTTGGTGAAATGTATAGTATTTCTGCTTAATTAACAGCCATTCGCAAATGATCAGCCTCTTTGAGTTTGTTTACCGCTTTTGGATTGGAAACGTGTTTAGCTTGGACACTTAGCACACGAACTAAACAACCATTTTCGGCATTCAATTGTTCTGCCTGTTCTTTAGTTAATTGCAGCTTTTCTCGATAAGGTTTGCTGTATACAAGAATGGCGCGATAATTTTCATAGTCATCATTGGCTACAATGTAAGGTTCATCCCCTACCGCAATATTTTCAGGTTGTTCAATTTGGACCACTACCGATTGACTTTCTTTAATCGCTCGTAAATTTTCGATATCGGCCTGCAATGTCGCCCCACCATCAAAAATATCGACATACCCTTTATAGCGTAGCCCTTCTTCGAGTAAGAGGTTATAGGCTGGTCGCGTGTTTGGGTGAACAATACCGATCGCAGCTTTAGCATCGTCAGGCAACATATCGACATAGAGTGGATGTCTTGGCATCAGCTCAGCAATAAAAGCCTTTTGCCCGACTCCACTTAAATAATCAGCTTTGGTAAATTCAATATCAAAAAACTTATGACCTACTGCATTCCAAAATGGTGATTGCCCATTTGCATCGGAATAACCACGCATTTCTGCCACAATGGTTTCTTCAAAATATTGGCGAAATGCCGACAGAAACAAGAAGCGAACTTTAGATAAAAATTTGCCATTTTTATTTAAGCGATAGTCCGGATCTAAAAATAAAGTACAAAGCTCACTACAGTTGGTGTGGTCATTACTCAAATATAGTGTTGGTAAAGCTTTATAAACACTTAGAGGTTCTGACGCATGAACTTGGGTCCCTACATGAAAATTGTACCAAGGCTCTTTTAAACCAAGTGCGACTTCAATACCACAGACCCCTACTACTTTGTTGAGTTCAGTATCTTCTAGAACAAATAAATAAACCTGATCTGCCTTTGGCAACTCACCTGCAACTGTCTTGCAAGCTCGGTCGATGCGCGCTGCCAATTTTTCTATATTGGGCTGTAAAGACGTCAAGCCAAAACCTGCTTTTTGAGCCAAGAGGTAAAGGTCATTAACATCTTTAGGTTCGATGTAGCGAATAATCATCATGCCGCTTGTTCATCCTTTTGAATTGCTACGAAGCGAGTAAGTGCACGATCAAATCTTTTTAAACCTTCATCAATATCAGCCAAAGGAATAATAAGTGATGGCGTAAAGCGCACAACATTTGGACCAGCAATAAGGCTAAGTAATCCCTCTTCACCCGCAAGGTTGTTAATATCTTTTGCTTTGCCAGCGAACTCTGATTTTAAGACACAGCCAATCAGTAAACCTTGACCACGAATTGCTTCAAAGATTTCATATTTTTCATTTAATTTATTTAAAGCTTTTTTATAGTAGTCATGACGCGCTTTAACCCCGTTAAGTACTTCAGGTGTATTAATAAATTCAAATACTGCACCTGCAACCGCACTTGCTAATGGGTTACCACCGTAAGTCGTACCGTGCGTACCGACTGAAAAATGTGGAGCAAATTTATCTGTCGTTAACATTGCACCGACTGGGAAACCACCACCTAGTGCTTTTGCAGTTGTGAGAACATCTGGAATAACACCAGTGTTCATGTAGGCATAAAGTGAACCTGTACGGCCTACACCAGTTTGTACTTCATCAAAAATAAGTAAGGCACCAAACTCATCACATAGTGTACGTAAACCTTTTAAAAATTCGATGTCAGCCGGAATAACGCCGCCTTCACCTTGTATTGGCTCAACAATAACTGCACATGTCTGCTCATTAATTACCGCTTTTGCTGCGTCTAAATCATTAAACGCAACATGGTTGATACCATTTGGAAGCGGAGCAAAGTCTTGTGAATATTTAGGCTGACCACCTGCTGAAACGGTAAATAAGGTACGACCGTGGAAAGCATTTTTAAATGCCACAATGCCACTTTTACCAGCAACGCCGCTGTCTAGACCGACTTTACGAGCTAATTTCAATGCAGCTTCATTGGCTTCTGCACCTGAGTTACAGAAGAATACCTTGTCTGCAAATGTATTTTCAGTGAGTTGTTTTGCAAGGCGTAGAACAGGTTCATTGGTATAACCATTGCCCACATGCCAAAGTTTTGTTGCTTGTTCTGTTAAAGCATTCACTGCCACTGGATGCGCATGACCTAATGCGTTTACTGCAATCCCGCCTGCAAAATCAATATATTCTTTATTTTCTTGATCCCAGATACGAGAACCTTCGCCACGTACAGGAATGAAATTTGCCGGTGCAAAAACTGGAACCATCCAGTCGTTAAAGTCACTACGAGAAACTGCAAAATTATTCATTCTATCTAGTCCATTAAATTAAAATTATTAGGGTTAGCTGATGACCTTATTATTCAAAATCAAATTGATTCACAAAATTTGTATTTCAGTAAAAAATGAATTATTTTTTACCAATCTGATAATTGACAATTACAATATGGATAACATTGATCAAATTATTTTAGGTTTGCTTAAAGATAACGCACGGATGTCTGTTACCGAGTTAGCCGAAAAAGTTCACGTTTCACGAGCAACGGTCAAAAAGAGAATCGAGTATTTGGAGTCTTCGGGCATCATTACCGGATACACGGTACGGTTTAAACCCAATGCAGAACGAAATGTCATCCGCGCATGGATGAGCATTATGGTTGAAGGCACTAAAGCGCAGTCTGTGATTAAAGAACTACGTCTAGAAAGTGCGGTCGAATGTTTGCATAAAACCAATGGCAAATGGGACATTTTGGTCGAGCTACGGTCTGACACTTTAGAAAACTTCGACAAAGTTTTAGAAAGAATTAGGAATATTTCAGGTATTTATAACAGTGAAACCAGCATCCTGCTTGCGAGTCATAAGACCTGATATTTCAGTTTAATTTCAAAGAATAAGAACAAAAAATTGATGAGCTAAGCATAAGGTTTGGCTCATCAAGCTGCTCTCGACTATTAAAATTCTTCTATTGTCTTTCATCAAATCTACAAAACTATTACGACGATGAACCTCTCCTAAAAATCTTCAATAAATTTTTTAATTTTTTTAAATAATCAAATCAAAAACTTAAAATCTAATTTAATCTAAATTCCAACTTTTTTCACTCATTCCCCTCATCAAAGCATTTGACAGAAAATTTAAAACATAATACATATAGTCTTATATGTTATATGTTAAAACCTAAGGACAAGGTATAAAAAATGGCTAAAACTCAACTAAAACACTTTATTAACGGCGAATATGTTGCTAGCAAAGGAAATGATTATTTTGACTTGGTAAGCCCAGTGACTGGCGAAGTTTACGGTCAATCGCCTAATGCAACCGAGGCCGAAGTTGATGCAGCTTACGCTGCTGCAAAAGAAGCCTTTAAAATTTGGGGACGCAGTACACCTTCGACTCGCCAAAAAGCATTATTGAATTTGGCAGATGCTATCGAAGCAAATGCAGAGCGTTTAATTGAGGCTCAAAGCCGTAATACAGGTCAGTTAAAGCACTTAATTGCATCTGAAGAAGTAGGTGCATCGGCAGATCAGGTTCGTTTCTTTGCAGGTGCTGCCCGCTTACTGAATGGCACAGCTTCAGGTGAATATTTAGAAGGTTTAACCTCTTCTATTCGCCGCGAACCAGTCGGTGTAGTGGGCCAAGTTACACCTTGGAACTACCCACTCATGATGGCTGTTTGGAAAATTGCTCCTGCTTTAGCAGCTGGTAACACTGTGGTACTTAAACCAAGTGACACAACACCAGAAAGTACACTTTTACTGGCAGAAATTGCTGCGCCATTTTTCCCTAAAGGTGCATTTAATGTGGTGTTAGGCCAAGCTCAAGTAGGTTCAAAAGTTGTTTCGCATAAAACACCTGCGCTCGTTTCTATTACCGGTTCAGTTCGTGCAGGCTTACAAGTTGCGGCTTCTGCTGCTGCAAATTTAGCTAAAGCCCATCTTGAACTTGGTGGTAAAGCACCAGTTGTTGTTTTTGAAGATGCCGACATTGATAAAGCTGTTGAAATGATTGCTTTAACGGGTTACTTCAATGCAGGACAAGACTGTACTGCTGCAACACGCGTGATTGTTGCTGAAGCAGTTCACGATGAATTTTTAGGTAAATTAATTGAAGCGGCAAAAAATACACGTTTTGGCGAACCAGATGATCAAGACGCACTTTATGGTCCACTCAACAACGCCAATCAATTAAAGAATGTTAAAGCCTTTATTGACAACTTACCTGCTCACGCCAAAGTTGAAACGGGTGGCAAACAAGCAGACCGTCCAGGATTCTATTTTGAACCGACTGTGATTAGTGGTTTAAAACAACACGACGAAGCAATTCAAAATGAAATTTTTGGACCAGTGATTACAGTTCAAAAATTTACAGATGAAAATGATGCTATTGAAAAAGCCAACGATATTGAATATGGCTTAGCTTCAAGTGTCTGGACTAAAGACCATGCACGTGCAACTCGCTTGTCTCGTGAACTCGATTTCGGTACGGTTTGGATTAACACCCATATTCCACTCACCGCAGAAATGCCACATGGCGGCTTCAAAAAATCAGGTTATGGTAAAGATTTATCAGGTTACGGTTTTGAAGAATATACACGCGTTAAACATGTAATGAGTTCAAATGAATAATAAAAATCAGATTTGAAAGGAGTTCAAAATGAATAAACAAGAAATGAAAGACTTTGTGAGTAAGGCGCACCACGAGTTATTTAATTTACATGACACCAATGCTCTAGACCGTTATTTTTCTGAAGACTTTATTGAGCACTCTCCACTGGTTGCCAACGGTATTTCAGGATTGCGTCAACTGGTAGAAGACTGCCCCAACATGCAACATGAAGCTGTACGCGTATTGGCAGATGGCGACTTGGTTGCAATTCATGGGCGCTTTCAGGGATTAGATGAAAACCCGTTAGTTGGCTTTGATATTTACCGCGTTAAAGATGGAAAAATTGTAGAGCATTGGGATGGACTGGTAGCTGAAGCAGCCCCGAATGTGAGTGGCAGAACACAATTAGATGGTCCAACCGAAATCGTAACTCACCATGACCCAGAGGAAAATCGAGAGATTGTGACCTCTTTCTTTAAGAAGTCATTAATTGATGGAAATTACGAAGCGTTTAAAGAATACACCCATGGTGATCAGTTCATTCAACATAGCCCAGATATTGGGGATGGCGTTAAAGCAGTGATTGATTTTTTGAACAATATCCGTAATGAAGGACAAGGTTTGGTATACTCCAAAACTCATCGCTCCATTGCTGATGGTCAATTTGTATTGACTCATTCCGAAGGAAATATTGCTGGAAATCGACATGCCTATTTTGAATTGTGGCGTGTAGATAACGGCAAAATTGTTGAACTTTGGGATGCAATACCAGCTGTACCTGAAGATGAACAGGCAGTCCATCAATATGGCGTGTTTTAATCATTTATCCGTTTCATTAAGCTAAGTCACTGACTTAGCTTTTAGAGAATTCGCCATGTCAGCATATACGATAATTTTTGCACCTATCGCTCAGGCAACTCGATCGGAACAAGTTGTTGAACGCTTGGAAAATGCAATTATCTCTGGATTGCTCAAAAGCAATGAACAACTTCCTAACGAGGCGGATTTAGCTCGCTTAATGGGAGTGTCACCGATTACCGTTCGTGAAGCGTTAAATACTTTACGGGTAAAAGGTCTGATTGATACACGACGCGGACGAAACGGCGGAAGCTTTGTTTGTGAGTTACCTTCCGACTTACTCTTAAACAAACATCCTTTGCGTCAAGCTTCAAATGAATATCTTGCTGATCTAGGTGAATTTCATAGTGCAATTTTAAGTCATGGTGCCTATTTGGCAGCACAAAGAACCACTGAATATGAACTGAACAAAATAAAAGAGTTGATTGAGCAATTTGAACACGCCGTTGAAGCAGACACTCGTGCGCAACTTGATTTACGTTGCTTGCTTACTCTCACATCTTTTGCTCAATCAGCTCGACTAGCAAATCAAGAGTTAACCGTACAAGCTGAATGGGCGCCCCTCATTGCCGTGCTTTATCAAGATGATCATTTTCATCAATTAGTCGTCGCGCAATACCACCAACTTTTATCATCTTTTGTTCAAGGCAATGAAGATAATGCTGTTATTCAAGCACGAAAAATTATTTCGATGCTAACAGACCAAATGCTTCGATATAAGTTATCTATCGAATAAAAATAATAAAACAGAGCGCTTATCAAATATCGAGTGAGAAATACGGAATTTTAGGAGTTATAGGAATGACCCAACATTTAGATATCGAAGAGCTTCAAAATTTGTTAAAGACGGTGGTTGAGGAAACGACAGCCATTACAGAAAAGCTTGCAACTAAAGCGAGCAAAATTCTCTCAAAACATGAACCTGAAAAAACAAAAGACGTTAAGCTTTCAGGTTCAGAGCGTTCAGCTTTGCAAAAAGAAATTAAAAAGGCATTACAGGAAAGCCATTACAGTCAAGGTATCGGCTTTGCAAGTTATAGTCCTGCAACGCAAGAAGAACAAGATTATTGGACGCTCGAATGGTGGTATAAAAAAGAAGATCAGTTACAACAAGCCAAACTTGAAAACTATCAAAATGCTCAACGATTTTTAGATTTTCGCTCATTCGAATGGTTCCATAAACCAGCTCAAAATAAAAGTCCGTGCATCCATGGACCTTATGTCGATTATATTTGCAATGGTGCATACACCATCACCCTTGCCCATCCAGTCATGATTCGTGATCAATTTATCGGTGTGATTGCCACCGATATTTTAGTTTCCGCACTCGAAAAACTTCTCATGCCGAAGCTTAAAAACATTAAGCAAAAAGCAATCGTGATCAACGATTCTTCTCGCGTCATTACGTCAAATGACGTCACGATCAGGACAGGCACATTATTTAGAGAACAAAGCCCCGAGCAGGTTCTCTCACGACCGTGTCAATCTTTTCAATTGGTCGTTATCTAAAGTGAAGTCAAAAATACTAAATATTTGACCTTACTTTAGGGCATCACCAAAGCGAAACAGCACCTAAAGCCTCTGGCTTTTGTTCAAACTTTCTTCAAACAGACTTGCTCATTCAGGTCTTGGGGAAGTTTTGGCTCAAAAATAGCATCGCTTTTCCGGATGAAAAGCAAAACAACGAAATTTGAGGTTGAAATGACATGGAAAATAAAACGTCTTCCTTAAAAAAACTGTCTCTTTGGCAAGTCACGATTATTGGTATTGCCTACATGACGCCAATGACAGTGTTTGATACTTTCGGCATTGTCTCTGGAATTACCAATGGTCACGTGCCACTGGCATATTTACTCGCACTTGGCGCCATGTTACTTACTGCTTGGAGCTATGCAAGATTCAGCAAAAATTCAGAAAAATCAGGCTCAGCATATAGCTATACTGCTGAAAGCCTAGGCCCTAAAAGTGGCTTTTTTGTCGGTTGGTGCTCCCTACTCGACTATCTGTTATTACCACTCATTAATGTTTTGCTTGCCGCAATTTATCTCACTGCCCTCATACCAAGTCTGCCTTACTGGTTTTGGGTGATTGTGTCAGCGAGTCTAGTCACTTTAGTGAACTGTTTCCGCATTCGCTTACTGGCCAATTTAAGCCTGTTGTTTGTGTTTGCACCTATCATACTCATGGTTATCTTTGTCTATTTAGTGATTCATGGCATTGGTTCTACACAAGGCTATGATCATGTACTTACTTTAGCCCCACTCTGGCATGAGCACCAATCTTTACTACCGCTCGTGGCGGGCGCCTCAGTTTTGTGCTTTTCATTTTTAGGTTTCGACGCAGTCACAACGCTTTCAAATGAAACCAAACAACCCACCAAAAATATTCCCCGAGCAGTCATGTTAACAACACTTGCTGGTGGATTCATTTTCTTTACCGCCGCTTGGTTTATTCAGCTTTATTTTCCAAACAATCTTCGCTTTCAGCACCCTACTGAAGCACTTCCTGAAATTGTGCTTTATGTCGGTGGTGCATTTTTTCAGTCCATATTCTTATGCGGGCAAATTATGAACACCGTTGCCTCTGGCCTAGCCTCACATGCCAGCGCGTCACGTTTACTGTATATAATGGGCACTGACAATATTTTTCCTAAAAAGTATTTTGGGACAATTCATATCTCCTTAGGTACACCATTTTTCTCGGTTTTATTTGTTGGTCTTATTTCAATGTCGGCGGTTTTTCTAGATTTAGCACAAGTCGTAAGCCTTATCAGCTTTGGTGCTCTAGTCGCTTTTACAGCCGTAAACTTCTCGGTTTTTATGAAATTTTATATTAAAGATAAACAGCGCTCAGGGTTTAAAAATAAATTTCTAAACCTATTTTTGCCGCTTATATCAGTCATCAGCATTATTTGTCTCTGGCTTAACCTTGACTCCTCTTCACTGACTTTCGGATGTCTCTGGTTATCTTTAGGCATTCTTTTATTTATCTATAAAACGATTAAAAAACAAAGTATTGCTATTAGTAATGCTTATTAATTTTTAAGGAACTTCATCATGAATATTATTTCTAAACCCCAGTTTTTAAAAGACGTGGAATATAAACCAAGTCAATCTTTACAAGTGGGTAAAGAATGGAGCTGGTTAAATCCAAAACATGCAAAATTTGATGAAACAACAGTTGAAAGCGCATCGGTAGATAACCCAGCGAACTACTATGAAAGCTCACTTTCTGATTGGCATACATTTGACAGTTTAAAAGCTGATATTGAATGTGATGTGGTTGTTATTGGTGGCGGTTTATTAGGTTCATCGACAGCCTTACATTTAGCTGAACAAGGCGTAGATACCGTTTTATTAGAAAAAAATCGTATTGGTAGTGCAGCTTCTGGTAGAAATGGCGGACAACTTACCCCCGGTTTGGCACGCTGGGAAGCTCAAGAAATGGCCGATCGCTTAGGTTATGAAGATGCAAAAAAACTGTGGCATTTTACCTCTACAGAAGCCATGCAACTCATTGATGACATCTCGGAAAAATATCAGCTCAACTTTGATCGAAAACAAGGTCATATCACTGCCGCCGTTCATGAAGGACATTTAGTGGGTCTGACCCAAGGTTCAGATGCACGAAAATATTTAGGGGAAGACCACACTCGCATTGTGGGTAAACACGAACTCATGGACTATATTAAGTCTGATTATTATACGGGCGGTTTAATTGATGAGTTGGGTGGACAAATCCATCCTTTAGCTTTAAACCGTGGCTTAATTTATGGTTTTTGCCAAAACGGCGGTTCTATTTATGAGCAAACAGAAGTTATTTCGATAGAAGAAAAACCAGATGGTATTTATGTTCAAACAGCCAATGCCGTCGTGAAAGCTAAAAAATCTGTAGTTTTAGCTGTTCACCATGCTTCGTTTAAACTTTTATCAGAACAAAACAATACGACTATTCCATTTTATACCTATGTAGCGACCACCGCTCCGTTAGAGCTTGATACAAAAGAGCTTCTGCCATTTGGGCATCCGGTTTATGACACTCAGTTCCAGATTGATTATTACCGTCCTGTGTTTAATAACCGTTTATTGTTCGGTGGACAAGGCACAGGAACATGCTGGGGTCCAGAGAAAACCTTAAATTATCTAGAGCATCGATTTCATACGGTGTTCCCTCAAATTAAAAATCTAGAGATGGATTTTGTCTGGAGTGGAACGACTGATTTAACCGTAAATGGTGCAGTCGATAGCCGTAAGTTCGGCAATAAATTCCCGATTTACGCGGTTCATGGCTGGAGCGGTCACGGCGTTGCTCAGACCGTGCGTATTGGTAAAGCCATCGCAAGTGATTTTGTTGGGCAATCTAACGACTTTGAAATGTTATCTAAAATTGACCATCAAAATATTATATTTGGCCGCACACTTGCACCCGTTGTCATTCCACTCGCAAAAAGCATGTATGGCATTGGTGCAATGCTGAATCCCGGCAAAATGGTGTCTTTCTAATCTTTAAAAAACCTATTTTTCTAAAAAAGGATTCGTACAGTTTTGTGCGGGTCCTTTTATTTACCTGAGTAAAATCCTTTTCAAACTAGGTTATCCCTAACCAATCTATTACAATAGCGCCAGCTTTTTAATTCAGCGCATATATTTTGAGCAACTCATCTTCCCAATTAAAACGTGGACTTAAAAATCGCCATATCCAGTTAATCGCTATGGGTGGTGCTGTCGGCACAGGACTATTTTTAGGTTCTGCACAAGTTATCCAGTCTGCTGGTCCTTCCATTATTTTAGGTTATGCCATCGTTGGTTTAGTTGCATTTTTAATTATGCGCCAAATGGGTGAAATGATCGTAGAAGAACCAGTGGTCGGTTCCTTTAGTTACTTTGCACAAAAATATTGGGGCAAATTCCCCGGTTTTTTATCAGGCTGGAACTATTGGGTTGTCTATATTCTGGTCGCAATGACCGAGCTGACAGCAGTTGCTAAATATGTGCATTACTGGTGGCCCCACATTCCGGCATGGATATCGGCTTTATTTTTCTTTGTTCTGGTTACTTGTTTGAACTTGGGCAATGTTAAATTCTACGGTGAATCTGAATTTTGGTTAGCCATTATTAAAGTTGCTGCTGTCATTTCAATGATTGTGTTTGGACTATATTTATTGCTTACAACAGATAGCAACTCAATAGCTAGCTTTTCAAACCTATGGCAGCATGGCGGATTTTTCCCACATGGGTTCTCGGGCCTGTTTTATATGCTCGCCTTCTTAATGTTTGCTTTTGGCGGTATTGAACTGATTGGGATGACAGCTGCCGAAGCCGAAAATCCAGAAAAAAGTATTCCGCAAGCAATCAATCAAGTCATCTTTCGAATCTTGGTTTTTTATGTTGCTTCACTTGCCATCATTATGTCGCTTATTCCTTGGAATCAGCTTGACCTTGGTGGATTAGATAAAAGCCCATTTGTCATGATTTTTAGCCAGCTTGGCATTGGTTGGGCTGCACATTTACTCAACTTTATTATTTTGACTGCTGCGCTTTCGGTTTATAACAGCGGTATGTATGCCAACAGCCGTATGTTATATGGGCTTGCAGTACAGGGCCATGCCCCAAAAGGTTTTGCAAAAGTAAGCAAACAAGGTGTTCCTAAAGCTGCTGTTATTTTTTCCTCTATTCTGATTTTTGGTTGTGTATTACTTAACTATTTCGTACCAGAAGAAGCTTTAAGCTACCTCATGTACATGGCAGTGTCTGCACTGGTTTTAAACTGGGCAATTATTAGCTTTACCCATTTGAAGTTTAAACGTGCTATGAAACTTGAAAATAAAGTTGTCAAATTCCCTGCACTATTTTCACCTTTGAGTAACTATATCGTTTTGATTTTTATTTGCATGATTTTATATATCATGTGGACACAAGGCTTTGATAAATCCGTGATTTTACTTCCGATCTGGATCACTTTCATGTTTGGGTTATATAAATTTTTAAGTTGGAAAAAAGCGCTCTAATATTCAAAGAAGGCTTATTCAAACAGGATAAGCCTTTCATCATTTAACAGCTCGTCATCCTAAGTAACTTCAGAAAATCTACTCAAAAAACCATCCACATTTTATTCATCATTATGAATTGTTCTCTGCTAGACACATCGATATGTAACCCTTCGTCATTCTAAAGATTGGTTTTTAATGAGATAATTATTAAAGTACAAGTGTTTACATGATCTATAAATATTTGCGCTCATGTTCAGCTAGAATCAAAGCTGACCAGTTTATTGTTGCAATCACCGATCAGGCAAAGCGCTTAGTTATAAGTATTGATTTACCCACTCTTTGATTCAGCTCAATCAACTACGTCACTCAATGATGAAAGACAGGAAATTTTATGGAAAAAGCTCTGCAATGTCCTAAGTGTGGTTCTACAGAAGTTGAAGCACGTGACCATGACAAATTACTTAGAACAACTGGTGGTGTTTTACTAACAGCTGCTGGTACAACAGCAGGCACTGTGGGTGGTGCAGCAACTGGCGCTACTGTTGGGGCAGCTATTGGTACCGTTGCTGGTCCATTAGGTGTGATTGTTGGCGGAACTGTAGGAACGTTTGTCGGTGCAATTAGTGCAGGAATTACTGGCGGTGTGGTTGGTAATATTTTTGGTAAAAAAGCGGGTGTGATGATCGATAAGAACATTTTTCAGGATTATCGCTGCCTAAAATGTAAATACCGTTTTAAACTAAAAAAATAAATTGAATTAAGTAGGAGAACTAGTTGCTCTAGCTCTCCTACTTAACCAAAAAATTTATAAACCGTCTGGAATAATAATTTTTTATATAGTGCTCCATATAATTAATATATGAAGCAGCCTATTTTTAAAAAAGTAACACTTTAGCTAAGAATTTAATTTACTTAGCTACTACTCCATCTTGTTGATACTTTGGTGAACGTGGGCCATATAACAATCCCATACCAGGATTATAAGAAGTCGGAGTAAATAGTTGAGTATTTACCATACTCGATAATGGATAAGCCCGATCATTAAAGCTACCAGCAATCTGTTCAACTAAAGCACCGACGACCATGCCAATTAAACCTGCATTACCATCATTACTTGCTTGAACAAGTTTTTTCTCACCTGTCCAAATCACATCTCCAGTTTTTAAATCGACAAGCTTTGCATCAGCACTTACTGTCGCGACACTTTGAATCACTTGATATTTAGAACCATATTCTTTAATTCGAATATATAAAGCAGCATCTGCGCCAAAAATCTCTTGTAATTTCTGAGGTGAGATAGACTGAGCATCGCTGCCATTAGTCACACCATTCTCTTTAAACATATTGTCTACAACAGAGATTGGAAAAACGTAATAGCCAGCTTCTGCGACAGGTGCCACCACAGTAGGCCAATAACTATAAGTCGCTTTTACATCAGGTGAATCATTGACTGGCGGTAATACCAAAATTGACTTTGGCATATGAGCTTTATAAGCAGTAATATCTTTATTAGGTGGTGGAGTAACAGCACATCCCGTAAATGCAAGGCTAGAGATGACCAAACCAGCAATTAAAAATTTCTTAATCATGATTTTGTAGCCCCACCATTAGCATTCATTTTTTGCAATAAACGGTCCATTAAAACTGTAGACTCTGGATATACTTGTCGTTCGAGCTGGAAATACTCGATTGCTTTTTGAGAATTATTTTCTTGCAAATATAATAATCCTAAATGAGCATATAAACCTGGTGGAACAGCTAAGTCCTTACCTTTAGTTTTTTCAATCTCAGCTTCTAATTTTGTGATTTGCGTACTTGGTGTAGCTTTCTCAGGTGCGTTATACATCAAATAAGTTTGATGAGTATAAGTTCCCCAATTATATAAAGGTTGAGGACCAGCAGCACAACCAACCAATCCTATAGCAAAAAAACTGCTTAAAAGAATTTTTTTCATCTAATAAATATCCAAAATTATTGAACTGACCAACGGTTATTTTGAATATCTGTTACTAGATTATTAACTGCTTCACGAACAGCTAAATCGAGTACTTTGCCATTTAAAGTAGAATCATAAGAAGCTGTAGAGCCAAAACCTAATACTTCACGAGCACCTAATGCATATTCACCCGCACCTTGTACGGAATGCACAACTTCTGATGTTTTTACATCAACAACATTTAAATTAACTTTTGCGTAAGCAACTTGCTCTTTACCGCGACCTAAAATACCAAATAATTGCTGATCGCCTACCTCTTTTCGACCAAACTCAGATACGTCACCAGTAATGACATAACGGGCGCCTTTAATAGATTGGCTTGTATTGCTATAACCAACTTCTTGTTTGATTTCAGATAAATTATCGCGATTTAAAACTGTAAAATAACCAGTTTGCTGTAGATGTGTCTCAAGAATAGTTTTCGCTTGCCCACCTAGACGATCTACATTGTCAGAGAAAACACCTCTCATATAACTAGAGCGATTATCAAATTTACCAATAGAAACTGGAGCTTTTACTCCGGTATATTTAATTTGTGATGTAGCTACAGCCACTTGTGGGCTTTGGATCGTTCTTGAAGTTTCAGTAGTTGAACACGCAATTAAACTGAAAGAACTCAAAGTAGTAATGATTAATATTTTTTTCATGTTTACTCTATAATGATTACAAAATATAAAGAATACATATTATATACAAAAAGACTATCAAACAATCCAGTAATTTAACCATTGAGTAAAAAATGCTATTTTTATTTTAGAAATATTTAATTAATAAAAAACTCCTATTTTTATAGGAGTTTTTCGAATTTGGTTAAAGTGATAAATGTCTGAAAGCAATCTTACAAAATATTATAAATATAGTGATAAATCGAGCAGCGATTATTGCGGGCTTTAGATAGGATTTTTGGTATCTTTCCTTACTATCCTCTCATCACACCTACTCCAAAGTAATTAAAAAATAATCCAACAACCTTTCTCTTTCATCTGGTTTGTTCGGATCTAAAAGCTGAACCATTGCCCCATCAATCACGAATAAAAACATGTGCGCATCTTGTTTTGCAGCATTTGCATTGGTTGTTAAAAGCAAATTATAAATTTCATTAATAAGCCAATTTCGATAGTCAACGACCACCTGATAAGCCTTGGGATGTGTTTTCGCAATTTCAAAAATAGCTTTAAAAGGCAAATGATAGAGTCCGTCTAAATCTGCATGTAAAAAGTAAATTTTGCGAAGCTTTTCAAGCAGAGTTAAGTCTTTTTGAACATAGATGATTGAAATCACCTCATGTTTAAGTCCATCTTTTTGAAAGGTTAAGCTCATTTCAATGAGCCTTTCTTTTGAGTGAAAGTAATTATAAAAAGTCGCTTTGGGAGTTTTCGAAGATTCAATAATGCGGTCCACCCCGACTTTATGAAAGCCATATTTATTAAAAAGAAATCGGGAGGTATGAAGTACGCTTAAAGCACGAAATGGAAGATCTGAATGTGGCATAGTTTTACCGTTATAAAATAAATTTTTGTTGTAAATTAATGAGATAAAAAAACCTGCGCCCTTTCTGGGAGAAAAAAGGCACAGCAAAGCCATAAAGACTGTGCTTGGCACATCTCAAGTTTTATTGTTAATTACGTTTTTTAGTCTTGACGAATTAAAGTCCGATAAGCCTAGTAGCCATCAAACTGCTTTAAAGGTTTAAGTTGTGTCGTTATAACTTTTGGCAAAGGCTGCCAAGAAATAATGAATGTGCAAAGCCAACTCCTTTTTATTGGGAGTTCTGCCAAAACATTAAAATTATGGTGGCAGAACGAAAGGGGGTTCGCAGACTGGAAACAAAGGAACCAGCACACCCGAAGGTGTCCCCCTTCCGCCCTACCGTAGAGAAAAAGGAGGCGAACGAGTTCCCGACACACAAAACAAGAGTTTTGCATATCGACTTTGTTTTCCCGGTCTGCGACAACCGACTGGCAATGTGGCCAGCAGGCAAAGGATAGTGCCCAACCCTATTGCAGTCAAGCACACAAAATGACATTTGTTTTAAAATAGATCATTAAAAAGTAAGGATAAATAATTAAAATTTATTGTTAAATTGGGGTTTATAAAGTCACAGAAGTTAAGAACAGTTTAGTGATTTATAGGTTTTTCGATTTGGGTTTGTGCCCGTATTTCGTATAAGGGGTACTATGTTAATTGAGGAAAATTTATTATATTAATAATAATCTCTAAGGCTAAAAAATTTAATGCTACCGAACACTCATCAAGACTATATAAACAAGATAACTAAAATACTTGAAAATTTGGAAGAAAAAGGAGAAATAATGATTATTTCATCATCTTCAGAAATAATATCGAAACTGATAATCCACTCAATTGCAGAAGAAACAATAGAAAAGAGATTAGAAAGTGATTTTATTATTGAATGTGACATTCCTTATTTACTAGAAACTATATCATCTCAGTTAAGCTCAATATTTAAAGAAGATAAAGAAAACTCAGATGCAATTGTGAATCAGTTTTATCATAATTTATTAGATAGATTGAATATGCAGCAAGTTGCAGAGCTTTTACACCATGAAGGAGCTTTTGAAATAGCCTTAAGATCATACTATTCCATAAAATTGGGGAATGAAGATTATTTAGATTTAAACTATGTTGATTGGCGAAAACAATATTATTCTCAACTAAAATAATAAGAGGCTTTATATAAAATAAAAGGTGTCTTTCTCCCGTTCCGCCGCAGAGGGAGACGAGTGGTATTGTTGTTTGCTTTTCATTCTATTTCTTTCTATTTATAAAAAATATATAATATTCTCAATAGCTTTCCAATTATCTATTACTTTCAATCAAGATCATTTAGTTTCAATAAAGAGAATAAAATGCAAGAACAAGCTTTACCCTCATCTCCTCAAGATTTGAATGAAGATCAAAATATTACGTCACAACCAATTTCTCAATCAGGAATTTATCATTTTAAGTTTCATGGTAAAGCCTCAGAATATTTTGGAATCTGGATCGTTAATATTCTTTTGACTATTATTACTTTAAGCTTATACGCACCTTGGGCTAAAGTTCGTCGCTTACGCTATTTCTATGGCAATACAGAATTTTTTGAACGTCGCTTTGATTTTACAGGGATTCCAACCAAGATTTTGATTGGACGTTTAATTGCATTAGGAATTTACGTCGTATTTGCAATTTCATCACAGTATTCAATGATTGCGACTGTGGTTGGACTAGTTGCGTTATATACAGCAGTACCTTGGTTAATTCGGGCTACTTTGCGTTTTACGGCAAGAAATAGTAAGTTCGGCAACACACGTTTTTATTTTGGTGGAACGATAAAAGAATCTTATAAAGTCTTTCTTTTGAGTATATTGGTATATATTTTCACATTAGGAATCTTTACACCCGTAGCTATTTGGCTATATAAAAAATATTATCTTAACAACTTATATGCTGGACAATTAAATTTCAAATTAAACGCAAATTGGTCTGCATACATGGCTGCATTTTATATACCCGTTTTTATTGCGCTTGGTGTAATTGCTATCTTTTCAATCTTTTACTTTGGTATTATCGGAACAATTTCTGGATTCTCATCGAACTCTGTAGTCTTCGGAATGTTTATGGTATATGCATTTATTGGATTATTTATTTATCCATTAATTGCTGCACGTCTTTTTATTACGACATGGAACAATACTACTGTTGGAAACAGTCAATTTAAAACAGACTGTAATCAATGGCGTTTTGCATGGATTGTAGCTTCAAACTGGATTGTAAAAATCTTAACTATAGGCTTAATGTCTGCTTGGGCTGCAGTTCGTATTCACAAATATCAGATTGAATCGATGAGTTTAATTTTATTAGATGATCCAGATCAAATGATGAATCTCGCTCAGCAAGAACAAAGTGCTTTAGCTGAAGAAATCAGTGATATTTTTGATATTGACATCTCTTTATAATAATTTGAGTTTAATAATTTATGTCCCAAGCAGTAGATATCATTTTCTATGACGGCATAGTGTCTAAACCTCACCGTGCTCAGATTTCAGCTCAATCTAAATCTGAAGTTCTCATTCGGTATGGTGAGCAATTAGAACAACAGCGTCATTATCAATATACTGATATGAAATTGATTGGTGCGCTGGGACAGTTACACCCAATGATTGAATTATCTGATGATGCTCGGATTGAATTTCATAGTGCATTACCTGAATGGTTTAATTATGCAACTAAAAAGGTTCAACATTCGATCTGGAAATTTGAACGCTCTCCAGCTCTTATTCTTTTTAGTGTAATTTTTGTGATTACTTTCGCGATCAGTCTCGTGAAATGGGGTGTTCCAGCTACATCCCATTATCTTGCTTTTCAATTACCTGAGAATACTTTAAAGAAACTAGGTGATGAAGCCGAGAATTATGTATTAAATAATTGGACTGCACCCAGCCAATTAGCACAAACTCAAAAAGACCAAATTACTAAACAATATTTGAATACTATTGCTGAAAACAGACCAGCCAAATTAGTCTTCCGTCAAGGTAATCAATTAGGAGCAAATGCTGTAGCATTACCTAATAATACGATCATCATCACAGATGAACTGATCAAAATGGCACATACTAATCAGGAAATCTTAGGCGTATTAGCCCATGAACAAGGCCATTTGATTTATCGCCATAGTTTACAACAAGGGTTAACTAGTTTAGGCCTAAGTGTATTATATATTGCAATGACCGGAGATAGTTCAGACTTATTTACCTCATTACCTGCCGCTATGATTGGTGCAAATTATTCACGTAAATTTGAGTCCGAAGCCGATCTATATGCTTTACAGCTGATGGATAGGAAGCACATAGAAGTCTCGCACTTCGCAAATTTCTTACAACGTTTAAGCGATACAACAGAAGAAGGTATCGATAAAAAAAATCAGTCCAACCCGCCAACTTCTCAAGAAGAATCTTCAGCTAATAAACTATCTACAGCTGTTCTTGATACTTTATCTTCTCATCCTGCAACTGAAGAGCGTATTCGAATGGTCCATGATTTTGAGAAAAAACAAAAGCTAAATATTAAATAGTAGAAAGTGAGGATTCAGTCCCAAGACACTATGAAATATAAAATTAAGCTGAAGTCTTAATCTGCCCAACTCAATCCAAATTTTTATATGGGTTTCTAAGTACTAAAACATTTTTTAAAGGCGCACAAAATAATTTATAGATTCACAAGCTCTATCTAGAAAATTTATGGTCTTTAGGAAGTGGAGCATCACATGGTTGATCCGTCTTTACATTGACCATTTTCACAGGCCCATCGTTGTAGATTGTTACCTTACAGCCTTTTACGACATATTCCTGTTGAATTCCACCATACATTTCATCCTCAGGAACAGCTGATGCAACATCACACGCCTCGTCAGCACGGCATGCAGCCTCATCTTCACCAACCTCTACAGCTTCTGCTCCAACTGCTTCCATTGCGTCTACAGCGCTCTCCTGCACTTCAGCATCTACAGCCTGTATCTTTGCTGCATATGTATTTGAAAGATTCATCATAAGAAAAATTGCAAGAAATGACTTACTACAGTGATTTATTAAATTCATGAACTATCCATATCTATTAATTTAAATTCAGCGTATACCGAGATCGATTTTACTTTGCAAGTTAGGGATGCAAAGGGGTTAGTATTATAAGGAGCTATTCTACCCATAATTATACATATAGCAGCAATAGTTGACCCGAAAGAATTCTTCAAACAATTACAAGATATTGACCATTATGAAGGTGTATTAACTAAAAATATAAAATTAAGCTGCATCTAAATCTGCCTAACTCAATCCAATTTTTTATACAGGTTTCTAAGTACTAAAAAACATACATATAAAAAAAGCCCCTGCTTTTAACAGGGGCTTTTCGAATTTGGCGGAAGCGGTGAGATTCGAACTCACGGAGGACTCACACCCTCGTCGGTTTTCAAGACCGGTGCATTAAACCGCTCTGCCACGCTTCCATGTGCGTAAGAATACAAAGCTTATTCATTTTATTCAAGAAAAAAATCACTGCTTTGTGTTCAAGTGCGTATTGTTTCATCAAATATTACAATCGAGCAGCTAATTCTGCACCATCTTTGATCGCACGCTTCGCATCTAGCTCTGCTGCAAGCTTTGCACCACCAATAATATGGTAGTTTGCTACGGTCGACTCACCCTCTTTTGGCATCAAGTCTTTTACCGACTCTTGACCTGCACACACCACAACCGTGTCTACACGTAAAAGCTGATCTTGACCGTTATGTTCAATCCAAAGCCCTTCATCAGTGACTGCTTTATATTGCACGCCACGGAGCATACGCACGCCATGCTTTTTAAGCTGTGCACGGTGTACCCAACCAGAAGTTTTCCCAAGTCCAACACCTAACGGCGTAGTTTTACGTTGCAGTAAGTAAATTTGACGAACTGGAGGTTCAATCTGAGCAGGTTGCATACCTCCCTCAGAAATATAGTCAGGGTTAGGGTCAATTCCCCATTCACGTTGCCATTCGGCTAAAGGTTGAGGCTGTGGTTGATGTGGAGGTTTAAGTAAAAATTCAGACACATCGAAACCAATACCACCCGCACCAATCACTGCTACTTTTTGTCCAACTTCTGCCCCTTTTAAAACTTGAGCATAAGAAAGAACTTGTGGTGCATGGCTTCCTTCAATCTTTAATGCGCGAGGGATTACACCTGTTGCAACAATAACTTCATCAAAACCTTCGCGTTCAAGCTGCTCACGATTCACGCGAGTATTTAAACGTACATCCACGCCTGTTTTTTCGAGTTGGACTTTAAAGTAGCGAATCGTTTCATGAAATTCTTCTTTACCTGGCACTACCTTGGCAAAGTTAAACTGACCGCCCACATCTGAAGTGGCTTCAAACAAAGTGACTGCATGACCACGGCTCGCCGCAACGGTTGCTGCTGACATACCCGCAACTCCGCCACCTACTACCGCAATACGTTTAGGCTGCTTGGTTTTTAAATAAACCAGTTCAGTTTCATGACCTGCGCGTGGGTTAACCAAACATGACACACGCTTATTTTTAAAAGCATGGTCTAAACACGCTTGGTTACAGGCAATACAGGTATTAATTTCATCAACACGGTTAGTCGCCGTTTTATTTACCCAAAATGCATCGGCCAATAATGGACGTGCCATTTGAACCATATCCGCTTTACCACTTGCCAAAATTTCTTCGGCAGTTTCAGGCATGTTAATACGGTTTGATGCAATAATCGGAATAGAAATATGTTGTTTTACATGAGCCGTGTAATCAACAAAAGCGGCACGAGGTACAGATGTTACAATGGTCGGAACACGGGCTTCATGCCAACCAATGCCGGTATTTAATAAAGTCACACCTGCCTTTTCTAGAGCCTTGGCAACAGTAACCACTTCTTGCATGGTGTTACCGTCATGAACTAAATCGAGCAAAGACAAACGGAAACAAATAATAAATTTCTCGCCAACTTTGGCACGAATCGCCTTAACAATCTCGACTGGGAAACGCATACGGTTTTCAATTTCACCACCCCAGCGGTCAGTCCGCTGGTTCACGTGGCTACTCAAAAATTGGTTAATTAAATAACCTTCAGAGCCCATAATTTCGACACCGTCATAACCTGCTTTTTTGGCAATGTCCGCGCACTGTGCATAGTCATCAATTGTGCTGAGAATATTTTTGTCAGATAGTTCACGTGGTTTAAATGGTGAAATTGGCGATTTGATCGGACTAGAAGACACCACAAAAGGTTGGTAACCATATCTGCCCGCATGCAAAATCTGCATTAAGATTTTAGAGCCATGTTTATGAACAGCATGCGTTACCAAACGGTGCTGAGGAACATCAAATAGACTGTTCATGGTTCCGCCAGCAGGTGCCAACCATCCTTGACGGTTCGGTGAAATACCACCGGTTACAATTAGGCCAACTCCGCCTTTTGCGCGCTCTTCAAAATAAGCTGCCAGTTTTGGATAATTATAGAAACGGTCTTCTAAGCCAGTATGCATGGATCCCATCACCACACGGTTTTTAATAGTGGTAAAGCCTAAATGTAATGGTTTTAATAGATTGGCGTAACTTGTCATGCTGCGTCCCAATAGTTTTTGCAACTTGTTGCATAGTACTTTAATACTTTTTTTATGGTTTTGGATGACCAAGAGCAAAATTTTATCGAGGCTTATGGTCAATCCATCCAACCCCAACGTATTGCTTTTATTTAATGACACTAATGAAATCTGGTTCTTTCTCCCATTTATATAATAGAAACAGCATAATCATGCCAAGAATGGTGACGCTTCATATTCATCCTATTTTCTTTTTAAGTTATTAAAAGTCTTTTCTTATTTGCACAACAATACTTCACTTACTTCTTCTCATTCTATAAGTGCGCTTAGTTTTTTATCAAATTAAAACTTCAAAGCAGAACAAGCGAATTAATGCTTTTTTTGCCAAAAAAAGCACCATGAATAGTGCTACAATAGCCGCCATTCAGAATTCTCGAGACCACCTGTACGGGGTCTTTTTTATAAATGTTAGGATTAGCAATGACTGATAATGCAACTATCTTGCAGCATGTACCAGTAGGCAAAAAAGTTGGGATTGCCTTCTCCGGAGGCCTAGACACTTCAGCTGCCCTATTGTGGATGAAACAAAAAGGTGCAGAGCCTTATGCATACACTGCAAACTTAGGCCAGCCTGATGAAGATGACTACGATGCAATTCCAAAGAAAGCAGAACAATACGGCGCTGTAAAAGCTCGCTTAATTGACTGCCGCTTACAACTTGCGCTCGAAGGTATTGCTGCAATTCAGTGTGGTGCATTCCATATCAGTACAGGTGGTGTTCCTTATTTCAATACGACTCCATTGGGTCGTGCAGTAACAGGTACAATGTTAGTTACTGCAATGAAAGAAGATGACGTTAACATCTGGGGTGACGGTTCAACGTATAAAGGTAACGATATTGAACGTTTCTATCGTTATGGTTTGTTGACCAACCCAAATCTTAAAATTTATAAGCCTTGGTTAGATCAAAACTTCATCGATGAACTCGGTGGCCGTGCAGAAATGTCACAGTTCCTGATCGACAACGGTTTTGACTACAAAATGTCAAAAGAAAAAGCGTATTCAACTGACTCGAACATGTTGGGTGCAACTCACGAAGCAAAAGATCTTGAATACTTAAATGCTGGTATCAAAATCGTTGACCCAATTATGGGCGTTGCTTTCTGGAAAGATGACGTTGAAATCAAACCAGAAGAAGTGACCGTACGTTTTGCAGAAGGTGTACCTGTTGCATTGAACGGTCAAACTTTTGACAATCCGGTTGAGCTTATTCTTGAAGCAAACCGTATTGGTGGCCGTCATGGTTTGGGTATGTCTGACCAAATCGAAAACCGTATTATCGAAGCGAAATCTCGCGGTATTTATGAAGCTCCGGGTATGGCCCTTCTTCATATTGCTTATGAGCGTTTGGTTACTGGTATTCACAACGAAGATACGATCGAACAATACCGCATTAACGGTTTACGTTTAGGTCGTTTACTTTACCAAGGTCGTTGGTTCGACTCTCAGGCGCTTATGTTGCGTGAAACTGCACAGCGTTGGGTTGCTAAAGCTGTTACTGGTGAAGTTACTCTTGAACTTCGTCGTGGTAATGACTACACCATCATGAACACTGAGTCTCCAAACTTAACATACGAAGCTGAACGTTTAACAATGGAAAAAGGCGATTCAATGTTCTCGCCTATGGACCGTATTGGTCAGTTGACTATGCGTAACCTCGACATTACCGATACACGTGCAAAACTTGGTATCTATACAGATGCTGGCTTGCTTTCAATCGGTCAAGGTTCTGCTATACCACAATTAGATAGCAAGAAAAAATAATTTTCTTAGCTCATAAAAAAGCCACCTACAAAGGTGGCTTTTTTATTTGAATGCTTTTACTTAAGCAATTTCTGGTAACTGCAAAGGTTGATAATAAATCTGATTACGTCCAAGCTGCTTAGCTCGATATAAAGCTTGATCGGCAGCATGAATTAAATTTTCCTGAGTAACTTTTAAGCCTTCTGTATAAACAGTAAAGCCTAAACTAATGGTAACCTGCTTAGAAACCAAAGATGCAGCATGAGGAATCGCTTGACGCTCAATGGCTTTATAAATATTGGCAGCCACAGCATAGGCACCTTGAGCGGGTGTTTTCGGTAAAAGAACGACAAACTCTTCTCCGCCATAACGAGCAACAAAATCAACATGTCGAATCGAATTTTTAATTGTAGAGGCAATAGATGAAATGACCTTGTCTCCCATCTGATGTCCATAAAAGTCGTTATAATTTTTAAAAAAATCGATATCAATAAATAAAACGGCCAATGGGCGCTGTTCCTGCTTTGCACGATAGTAAAAGAAGTCGAACATCTCATCAAAGGTACGTCGATTAGGAATTTTAGTAAGCGCATCTTGCTGACTTAAATGAAGCAACTCAGATGCCTCAATACGTAAAATCTGCTCGTTAAGTTCAGCAAGCTGATTATTTAAAAAAAGGCTTCTTTCTCTAGACGTGAGCATCGTGCTAATTGAAAAACCTAAAATACAGCTACCAAATAAAGCCCTTCCCAAAGCAATATAATCACAATTGGCTTGCAATAATAACAATAGAGAAAAAACGGAAATTGCTGCGATCAAACCAACATAAAGCATATGTAAAGGCTTTATACCGCTCAAAATAAAGCCAAGCATATATAAAAAAGAAAGCAGTAACATCGACTGATTTTTAAGGGCTGCATTTCCGACACTAAGAAGCAACATTGCATTGACAATAATGGTAAAAAAAATAATAACGCATGCGGCAATATAAAAATAATCGGTGAGTTTCTTAAACTTTGCAAATACCCAAAATAGCAGTAGCGCACCTGCAATATTAATTGCACTTAATATGCAGTAAATAAAATCCCAAGTGATGTAAGGTACACCTATCACCAAATAGTCAGTAGGTAGCGCTAGCAAAATAAAAATGAGATAGGTTAGAACACCACTTGCTAAAAACTTGGAGATGTTTTGTTTGGTTCGTTCAAGATTTAAATGCCAGAACTTTTTTTCTAATTGATGAGGCAAAGGTGTATTGGCATAACGATGAGTATGTAGAGTTACCAGATATTCTATTTCTTCTTTTGCTTTGAGTAATTCATGTACATTCCCCCTATTTACCACTACTCAATTCCTAGCTCTTACATATTAACAAAATATAACATTATTTTTTAAGGCCTCTTGCGCTTTATTTTGCCATTTGTCCGTAATTCTCGTTACCATTTTCACACTTTATCGATTATCATTTGTTTTATTTCGAAGTTTGAACTGCCTTGGACTCTATTACCCTGCTCCAGCCAGATGACTGGCATGCACATTTACGTGATGGTTTAGCATTAAAACGTACCGTACCCGATTTGGCTAAACAATTTGCTCGCGCAATCTGTATGCCAAACCTTGTTCCGCCAGTAAAAACTGTGGAAGAAGCATTGGCTTATCGTGAACGTATTCTTGCTCATGTTCCAGAGGGTCTCAATTTTGACCCACGTATGGTGCTTTATTTTACTGACTTCACCTCACCAGATGAAGTTCGTAAAATTAAAGAATCTGGACATGTGAATGCCATTAAACTTTACCCAGCTGGCGCAACCACCAATTCTGATAATGGTGTGAGTGATATCCGTAAGGTTTATGCGGTTATTGAGCAATTAGAAGAGCATCAAGTGCCGTTATTACTTCATGGTGAAGTGACTCATAACCACGTCGACATTTTTGACCGTGAAAAACGTTTCCTTGATGAAGTACTCAACCCGCTTTTAAAACAATTTCCAAAACTTAAAGTGGTACTTGAGCACATTACAACAAGCGATGCGGCTCATTTTGTTTTAGAACATGACCGTAATGTTGCTGCAACAATCACGCCTCAACATTTATTATTTAA
Source organism: Acinetobacter sp. IK31 (assembly GCF_035615195.1). Lineage (NCBI taxonomy): Bacteria > Pseudomonadati > Pseudomonadota > Gammaproteobacteria > Moraxellales > Moraxellaceae > Acinetobacter > Acinetobacter sp. IK31. The sequence goes on from NZ_JANBOB010000032.1 coordinate 27,474, forward strand.
CCGTAATGACATGCTGGTCGGTGGTATTAAACCGCATTTTTATTGTTTACCAATTTTAAAGCGCCAAACACACCAAACAACTTTGCTTGAAGTTGCAACCAGTGGTAACCCTAAATTTTTCTTGGGTACAGACAGCGCACCCCACTCGCAAGATGCAAAAGAAAATGCGTGTGGCTGTGCAGGCTGTTATAGTGCACCTAATGCAATTGAACTTTATGCTCAAGCATTTGACCAAGTAGGTAAATTAGAACGCCTAGAAGGTTTCGCTAGCCATTTTGGTGCGGACTTCTACGGTCTACCACGTAATACTTCTACCATTACCTTGGTAAAAGAAGATAACCTTGTACCAGAATCTTTTGATTATTTAGATGATCAAAAAATTATCCCGCTGCATGCCGGGAAAAAGCTGCAATGGAGAAAAGTGTGACACAAGAAACCTCTGTCCCGGTCATTGGCCAACGTTTTCGTGGCTTCTTACCTGTTGTTGTTGACGTTGAAACGGCAGGTTTTAATGCCCAGACAGATGCATTGCTAGAAATTGCGTGCATTCCAATTGTGTATGATGCTCAGGGACAATTTGTCCCTGGTCCAGCATTCCATGCGCATATTAACCCGTTCGAAGGAGCTAACCTCGACCGCCGTTCGCTAGACTTTATTGGTATTGATCCGTTCAACCCAATGCGTATGGCAATGGCTGAAGATGAACGGACTGCATTACGCCGTATTTTTAAATCAGTAAATGAAGTTCGTAAACAGCAACATTGTACGCATGCAGTGTTGGTCGGCCATAACGCCCATTTTGATCTTGGTTTTGTTCAAGCAGCGATTGCACGTACAAGCACAAAAAACCAGAACCCATTTCATAGTTTTTCAGTCATGGATACGGTTACTTTAAGTGCTGTTATGTTTGGACAAACTGTCCTTGCCAAAGCCTGTATACAAGCTGGAATTGAGTTCGATGGTAAAGAAGCCCACTCTGCTTTATACGATACTCAGAAGACTGCTGAACTGTTTTGCTATATTTTGAACAAACTGTCTCCTTACCTACTTGACAGTTTGGTGGCGGCTTCTTAAGATACCGCCATCCTCAACGTCCCTATCGTCTAGAGGCCTAGGACATCGCCCTTTCACGGCGGTAACCGGGGTTCGAATCCCCGTAGGGACGCCATTATTCTATTCTTATAAAATTTCTTTTTATTTTCTTAATATTCTATTTATTTTTTAACCCCTCTTATTTCCAAATAAAATACATTTGTATTTAAATATCACTGATCCAGTATTTCTTTTATATACATTTACAATATAATAATTCCTATTTTTATACTGATATTTATTATCAAACAGGTTTTAAATGGATCTTAAGCTTCGCCTCCTCTCCCTCAGCATTGCTCAACTCTGTTGTATTTCAACTGCTTTTGCAGAAACAGATAGTTCTTCAACGACTCTTGCTACGATTAAAATTAAAGCTCAACAGGCTTCTGACCAAACTTACAAAGTCGATAGCTCGAGTAGCGCGACACGTAGTGAAGTCGCATTAAAAGACACACCGCAATCGGTAAGTGTTGTGACCCAAAAAGTAATTGAAGATATTGGTGCAACACGTTTAATCGAAGCGCTTGATTTAGCAGGCGGTGTTGGACGAGCGAATAACTTTGGTGGTCAAGGCTTAACTGCTTTTAATCTTCGTGGTTTCACCAGTGGTGAATTTTATCGTAACGGATTCCCAATTAACCGTGGTTATCCAAATGCGCCAGATAGCAACACCATTGAACGTATAGACGTTTTACGTGGCCCCTCTTCTAGCTTATATGGCCGTGGTGACCCAGGCGGTACGTTTAACTTAATTTCAAAAACACCAAAGTCTGAGCAACAAACAACTTTAGGCGCTCAGCTTAACAGTGAAGGTTTATACCGCACCACTGTAGACACCACAGGTACGATACCAAATGCAGAAAATATCGGTTATCGCCTAAATGTGATTGCAGAAGGTGGTGATAGTTATCGTGATCATGTCGAATCCAAACGTTATGGAATTGCGCCAGTCATTCAATGGCAAGCGACTGATGCAACTAAAGTAACCTTTGAAGCCGATATTTCACGGAATCAACATCCGCTTGATCGTGGGCATACGCGTTATCCTACACAGAAGTCTTTTAATAGTTCACCAGAAACCTATTTGTGGGAAACAGGTAAATATAACAATCGACTCTACAATGATAACAACATGACTCAATTACGAGTTGAACATGACCTTGGAAATGACTGGAAGCTTAATGCGGGTGTGCAATATTTAAATGGCAAATTGCATGGCTATGCCGTAGAAGCAAATGGAATTCAGTCTGATGGAGAAACACTCGAAAGAAATTACAACTATCGCGAATTAAAATGGCAAGATACCGATGCCCAAATTAATTTAACAGGTAATTTCCAACTTTTAGGTTTAGCACATACCTTAGTGACTGGACTCGAATACGAAAACTATGATTACAAGTCATACATTATTCGTTCAGATCTAAAGTCAAATAACTACCCAATCAATATTTATAATCCTGTTTTAGGCCAACCTCTACCTGAGCTTAAAAATGTTACTACCCATGATCGTGAAAATTTAAAAACAACTGCCCTTTTTGTACAAGACCAAATCGATTTAAATGAACGTTTAAGTGCTTTATTGGGTTTACACTTTGAGCACTATGAGCATGACTATAAAAACCTATTACCAAATACTGCAAACTGGAATACTAGTCACGATGCCTTTATTCCCCGTTTAGGGTTAGTTTTTAAAGCCCGTGACGATCTTTCAATCTATAGTAATGCAGCAAAGTCTTTTAAACCAAACACTGGCGCTAGCCGTAATGGAGAGGGATTTGATCCAGAAGAAGGCATGGCTTACGAGTTAGGTTTTAAATGGCAAGCGCTAGACAATATGTTGTCGGTTGACTCTGCTATTTTTTATGCTGAAAAAGAAAATGTATTAACTATCGATCCTGTTGATTCAGCTTACAAGGTTTCTGCTGGTGAAGTCCGTAGTCGTGGTATTGAGCTAAATATTACAGGTCAACTTACACCTGCTTGGAAAATTATTGGTGGATACGCATATACAGATGCTGAAGTGACTAAAGACAACACTTTGCAAAAAGGAACGTCTTTAGCCAATATTCCAAAGAACAGTTTTAACCTGTTAAATATGTATGAGTTTCAGGATGGTCCTTTACAAGGTTTAGGTCTAGGGGTTAATCAAAAATATATTGATAAGCGTGCAGGCCAAACAGCAAATAGTACCTACACCATGAAAGGTTATGCAGTTACCGACTTAGTTTCTTACTATCAAGCAACACCAAAACTTCGTCTTAACTTAGATCTGAAAAATATTTTCGATAGAACTTATGATGAAAGTGCCTTTAATTTATATGCATACCCAGGCGAACCACGTACTGTTCAGTTTGGTATGAGCTATACGTTCTAAAATAAATGCGCCATTTCAGCTTTTGAAATGGCGCATCGGATTAAGCAGATTTACGTGAATTCACGCGACCTTTTACCACAGCTGTAATATTGCCTTTGGCATAATTAAAAAAGACGACTAGTGGTGAAAGTTTCGGATTTGGCTTTTTGCCTTTACCAATGGTTTTAAATTGAGCGGCATACCAAATAATTTCCATGATTGCCATTTTATCGACAAAAGGTAGGCCTGTTTTAATTGGTTTTACTGCATAGCGTACGTCCTGCCCTGCAATTAAACGGTCTGTTAAATCAGTCTCAACTGCAAGCGGACGCGCAATACCAATAAAATCACAAGCCCCACTTGCGAGTGCTGCATTCATTCCTTCTACAGTACGGAATCCACCTGTCACCATGAGTTTACATTTAACATGTTGGCGGATCTTTTCAGCAAAATCTAAGAAATAAGCTTCACGAGCAATCGTGCTTGTCTTACGCTTATCAGCTTTAGCCCCTGCCATTGCAGGTGCTTCATAAGTACCGCCTGAAATTTCAATTAAATCAATACCAGCTTCATCAACTGCTTTAAACACTGAAATTACATCTTCTTCGCTAATTCCACCACGTTGAAAATCGGCAGAGTTCAGTTTGACTGAAATGATAAAATTCTCGGAGGTTGCTTCGCGAACAGCCTTATAAACTTCTAATAAAAAGCGGGTACGGTTTTCAACTGAACCACCCCATTGGTCGGTACGCTTATTCGTTAAAGGTGATAAGAACTGGCTAATCAAATAACCATGCGCACCGTGTAATTGCACTCCTTCAAAACCTGCTTTTTCACAAATACGAGCAGCGGTTGCAAATCGATTAATGATATCTAGAATTTCATCATGAGTTAATTCACGTGGCGTTCCAAACATAGTGGCTAAAGCTGGACTAAATGGTACTGCTGACGGCGCGACAGTCTCTTTATTTAATCCTTTTGGACACTGACGCCCTGGGTGGGACAATTGAATCAATTGCACCATTCCATATTTTTTACCTAATGCTGCCCACCCTTTTAAGCGCTCTAAATCACGTTCGGTTTCAATAACAACAACACCGGGTTCATTTTTTGCGGCTACATTGACCATGACGTTGCCTGTGATTGCACAGCCAAGCCCACCTTTTGCCCACGCCCCATATAAGCCTAAATGCAAGTCATTTGGTTGACCTTCATAATTTGCAAGCGCTTCACTCATTGCACCTTTAATAATTCGGTTTTTGAATGTGGTATTGCGAATTGTGATGGGTTGGGCAATCTGGTTCATGGTTAACCTCTTTTTTAGTTTTTTAGAGCAATTGCTCTAATTTAGACGAGTTATAGGGCATGTCAAGTTATAATCGATAGCTGACAATAGCATATGTCAATTTCAAAAAACATAAAAATATGCAACTTTTTGCATAAAATGCATAAATAAAATATTCCATTTAAAAACAATAATTTAATATTTTATTTTAAAAGCTTGCTTTAATTAATTGTCTTGTATATTCAGTCTTAGGCTTAGAAAACAACAGTTCTGTTTCCTGATATTCAACAACTTGTGCACGGCGCAACACCATAACTTTATGGCACAACGATTTGACTATATTTAGATCATGACTAATAAAGATATAGCTCAAATGTTCAGTTTTCTGTAATTGTCGTAAAAGTTTAATGATGGCTTTTTGCGTGGTTCGATCTAATGCAGAAGTGGGCTCATCCAAAATTAAAAGTTTCGGTTGAACGACTAAAGCTCTTGCCAAAGCAACCCGTTGACGTTGTCCTCCAGAGAGTTCGTGTGGGTAACGATGTTGAAAATCTTCAGGCAGTTCAACCTTCTTGAGAACAGATTTAACTTGTTCTTGAATTTGACTGTTTAATACTTCTTTTACTTTTAAACCTTCAGCAATAATCTGCCCAACCGTCATTCGAGGGTTCAAACTACCAAACGGATCTTGGAATACAAGTTGAAAATCAGATCTCGCCAAACGTAAAGCTTTGGGAGCCAACTGATTCAAATCTTGTCCTAAAAAATTAATCCGCCCTTCACTTTTAATGAGCCGCACTAAAGCCAGAGCCAAAGATGACTTTCCAGCGCCACTTTCCCCAACGACTCCAAGTGATTCACCTTGAGCAAGATCGAAGCTCAAACCTTCTATTGCAGTCACATAGCCCTGAACGCGATTAAAAATACCTTTTCTAATTGGAAATTGCACGCTAAGCTGTTGAACAGACAAAACATTCTTTTCTATTTCAAGAAGTTCTGCATTGCCAAAATCATGTTCTAATAATTGCTGTGTATAAGCGGTTTTAGGATTTGCAAAAATCTGGCTAAGCTCACCTTGCTCTACAACACACCCACTTTGCAATACAACCAGTTCATCGGCATATTGACGTACCAAATTTAGGTCATGGCTAATTAAAATAAGTGCCATTCCATATTTTGCTTGTAAAGATTTTAATAATTCTAAAATCTGGATCTGTAAAATGACATCAAGTGCTGTAGTCGGCTCATCAGCAATTAAAATTTTGGGTTGCAGTGCCAATGTCATGGCAATCATGACACGTTGCCTTTGACCACCAGAAAGCTCATGCGGATAGCGTTTTAAAATCTGTTCTGACTCACTTATTCCAACATCTGTGAGTAACTCAATGACTTGTTGTCGAACATTCTTTTTAGTCAAACCTAATAAAAAAAGGTTTTCCCCTACAATTTTTTCAACCCGATGTAGCGGATTTAACGCAGTAGCAGGCTCTTGAAAAATCATGGCGATTTGTCGACCACGCACATTAGATTGAGCTTTTTCATCTAGCTCAAGCATATTTTGGGAACCAATCCAAACGTGACCTGTTATTTCTAATTTCTCTTGTAGTAGCCCCATGATTGCTAAACAGCTAAGTGATTTACCTGAGCCACTTTCCCCAACAATAGCCAGTGTTTCCCCTTCACTAAGCTGCAAATTAAGGTCTTCTAACAAAATCTTTTGATCTAGCGTTTGAATAGAAAGATGTTCTACTTTTAATAACGTTGGAGCTGTATTTAAATTATTTTCTTGGGTCAAAAGCATCACGGGCAGCCTCCCCAATATAAATTAAAAGTGAAAGAACAATAGCCAAACTAAAAAAACCTGAAATCGCTAGCCATGGTGCATCTAAATTATTTTTACCTTGGAGCAACAACTCCCCTAACGATGCTGCATCGGGTGGTAAGCCATAGCCTAAAAAATCAAGAGCAGTTAAAGCGCTAATATTAGTGGTTAAAATAAATGGTAATTGGGACAAGCTCGAACTGATTGCATTCGGCAAAATATGCTTAAAAATAATAACGCGGTCAGTCACTCCTAACACTTGAGCGGCACGAACATAATCAAGCTGACGAGCTTTCAAAAACTCTGCTCTGACAATCCCCACTAAAACTGTCCAGCCAAAAAATAACATAATGAAAAATAGCCAATATACATTGGGTACAAACATGCTGACCAAAATCATGACCATAAATAGCATGGGTAAGCCATTCCAGACTTCAACCAAACGTTGTCCCAATAAATCTACCCAACCGCCATAGTAACCTTGAATGGCACCCACAGTAATGCCAAATAAAGCAGAACAAAAAGTTAAGGCCAAACCAAAAAGCAAAGATACCCTTAAACCATAAAGAATACGGGCAAAAACATCTCTTCCCTGATCATCAGTTCCTAACCAGTTTTGCTTGGTAGGTGGTGACGGTACAGGAACTGCCAAGTCTAAATTGGGAGTTTGATATGAAAATTTAATAAGTGGCCAGACTGCCCATCCTTGAGCATGAATAAGTTCTTGCACAGCTGGATCTTTATAATCAGCCTCTGTTTCAAACACGCCACCAAACGTCGTTTCTGGATATGTCTTAAACACGGGTAAATAATAGGAATCTTCATACTTCACCAGTAAAGGCTTATCGTTAGCAATCAACTCAGCAGCTAATGACAAAACCAAAATTAGACTAAATAAAATAAAGCTGGCCCAACCTAATTTATGTTGTCTAAAACGTTGTAACCGTGTCCGCACAATCAAAGACATTATTTGCCTCCTTGTGCGTCAAAGTGAACCCGAGGATCAATCCATTGGTACAGCACATCACAGATGAGACGTAAAATTAGACTAAATAAAGTAAAGAAAAATAAGACGCCAAAAATAACAGGATAGTCCCGCTGGACAATGGCTTCAAAGCCTAATAATCCGACACCATCTAAATGAAAAATAATTTCTACAAACAGGTTACCCACAAAGAAAATACCCGCTAGCACTTCTGGTAACCCTGCGAGCACGACTAAAATAGCATTACGAAATACATGCTTATATAAAACTTGCTGGCCATTTAATCCTTTTGCATAAGCAGCTAAAATGTAGGGTTTATTGAGTTCTTCTAAAAACGAATATTTAGTTAAATACGTTAAACTGGCAAAACCACCTAATACCATCGTAATAAGTGGCAAAGTCATATGCCATAAATAGTCGGTAACTTTGCCCCAAAGACTGAGTTGATGAAAATTATCTGAAACAAGATTTTGTAATGGAAACCATTGAAAATAAGAGCCGCCTGCAAAAAAAACAATCAATAAAATGGCAAATACAAAACTGGGTACAGCATATCCCACCACAAGAACTAAAGAAGTTGAGCGATCAAACCATGAACCTTGCTGTCTGGCCTTCTTTATACCAAGCGGAATCGAAATTAAATAAATCAGAAAAGTACTTACCAGCCCAAGCGAAATAGAAACAGGCATTTTGTCCCACAGCAATTGCACGACTGGTTTATCTTTAAAAAAACTTTGTCCAAAATCTAAAGTTAAATAGCCTTTTAACATGAGAAAAAACCGCTCAGGAGCAGAACGATCAAAGCCATACTGCGCCTTAATTTGCTCAACTATTTCAGGGCTTAAACCTTGAGCACCTTGATAATAAGTCTCTGCACTTAAGGCACGTCCAATTCCCAAATCACTTTGTGCCTGATGTATTGCTTGCTCAACTGGCCCACCCGGTGCAATTTGCACAACCACAAAGTTAATCAATAAAATGACAAACAATGTGGGAATCATTAAAAGAAGTCGCTTGAGAATATATGAACCCATATAACAGGATTTCCTTTATGGCAGGTGCTTTTTATTGTTGATGTAAATATTTAGCAACTTTTTTGGCTTTGTTTGCATCACTCCACCAATAATCTATTCCAGACGAAAGTACTGGTTTAATTTTAGGCTGTTGATACATATTCCAATAAGCATACCAGTTTTCACCTTTACCATAGGTCGGAATTTGATAATAACCAGCCCTCAGCAATCGATCGAGAATACGAGTATAAATAATCTGTTGTTCACGATTTTTACTTGCAATGAGTTTAGAAATAACTTGATCAATTACTGGATTGCGAATTCCCGCATAATTGTAATTTCCATCCTGCGCTGCCGCCTTGCTCCCCCAAAACTGAGTTTGTTCATTACCCGGATTAAGAGATTGCGGCAGATTCATGGTGGTCATATCAAAGTCATAGCGGCGAGTACGTTCTAAATATTGCGGAGCGTCGACTTGTCGTAAATTAACATCAATGCCTAACTTTTTTAAGTTACGGACAAAAGGCATTAATGTTCGTTGTTTACCATCTTGTTGAATTAAAAACTCAAGCTGAACTTTTTTACCTTCAGGCGTCAACAACTGTCCATCTGTAACTTTATAGCCAGCCTGTATAAGCAGCTGCCGCGCAATTAATAAATTTTGACGGTTAAATCCACTCGCATCCGACACTGGGTATTTCCAATCTGCTAAGACACCCTTTTGCATTATTGGAGATAACTTAGGCAATAACGGTTTTAACAACTCTAATTCAGTTTTTGAAGGTCGACCCGTTGCTGCTAATTCACTATTTTCAAAATAACTTTTAAGACGCTGATACTGTCCATAAAACAAAGCTTTATTTTGCCATTCAAAGTCATAGGCGTAAGTTAAGGCTTGTCTAAAACGAATATCATTTAAAGGTCTTCGTCGTGTGTTAAAAACATAACTTTCAGTGGCAATCGGGTTATGGTGACGAAACTTATATTGAGTAACAAGTCCTGCTTTTACGGCTGGAAAACGATAATCTGTTACCCATTTTTTAGGGTTAGTTTCTTCATGCAAGGTGTATTGACCAGATTTAAATCCTTCAAAAGCAATATCCCAATTTCGATAATAAACATATTTTAATCGGTCAAAATTATAACGTCCTTTATTAATAGGCAAATCTTTTGCCCAATAATTTGGGTTTCTTTTATAACTAATGCTTCTACCCGGATCAATTCGTTCAACCACATAAGGTCCCGAGCCAATAATCGCTTGTAAAGTAATTCGGCTAAAATCCCTTGTTTGCCAATCTGCTTTTGAATAAATGGGTAAGGTTGCCAAAATGAATGGCATTTTAGGGTTGTGCGTAGATTTAAAACTAAACTTTACTTGATGGGCATTTATTACTTCTGTTTTTGCCAAATCGGCAAGGTACATCTGCAAACCTAAATTTGACTTAGTCTGATAGGCATCAAAACTAAATTTAACATCTGCTGCTGTAACAGGCTGTCCATTACTAAAACGCGCTTTAGGGTTTAAATAAAAAGTAACAGACTGTGTTTTTTCTGGATCATAAGTAACTTTCTCTGCCAAAAGAGGATATAAAACCCCGACCTCATCTAGCGATTGGGTCATTAAAGTATCAAAAAGATAATTAACGCCTTCTGTAGCATTCCCCTTACCATTCATACTATTGAGGTTATCAAAAGTTCCTTGAGCCGCCTGACTTAACAAGCCACCTTTAGATGCATTAGGGTTTGCATATGGCATAGCCATCATTCCTAAATATTTAGGCTTGGAATGAATCGCTATATATGAGGTAGTTTGCTGTGCAGAAAAAACAGCATGAGAAACAACACTGAGCCCGACTAGCAGGCTCAGTTGAAAATATGATTTATGCATAAGTTGCTAATTATTTTATAAATTAGGTACTTTAATGACGTCGCCAATGCGAAGCTGAGTAGAAGGTGTCAAATCATTCAGCTCAGCCAAGAAATTGGTTTCTAAACCATATTTGCTAGCAAGACCAATTAACGTATCACCACGCTTCACTTTGTATTCCACAACAGTTTTTGGAATCACAATATTTTGACCACGTTGTAAGTTAGCACTTGCTTTTAATGCATTCATTTCAGCAAGTTCACGCACTGAAATACCCGCACGGCTCGCAATACTATTTAAAGACTCACCAGATTTAACAGTATATCTTTCAGTGTTTTTACCAGCCGCAACTGTTTTAGTTGACGACTTAGTATCAACTTTTGCTGTTTCAACGGTAGGCATATCACCTGTTAGCTTTAAACGTTGCCCTACACGAACACTACTGTTACGCGAAAGACCATTTAATGCGGCAAGGTAGTCCAACTGCAAGTGGTGACGGTTAGCAATATTACCTAAGCTATCACCAGATTTGACTGTATAGGTCTCTGGTATTTCTTCTTTCGTATTTTTAGAAGGTTTACTTGATGCTTCTTCAACCGTACCTGTGAGTTTTAAACGTTGACCAGCACGTAAACCAGCACTACGAGACAAACCATTTAAGTCAGCCAAATAGCCTGTTTGCAAGTTATATTTACTCGCAATCGCATTTAGGCTGTCCCCAGACTGTACAACGTATTGTTCCGGTACCCTTAGACCAGCAGGCACTTTTAAAGTTTGCCCAAGCTGTACATAACTACTCGTTTTTAAGTTATTTAACTCGGCTAACTCGGCTAGGCTAATTTTTGATTTAGTTGCAATACTCGATAAAGTATCACCACGTTGTACTTTATAGCCTTCTGTTTTATAAGAAACACTTAGCGTCGCTTTCTCAGATTTATTAGACGTCTTAGTTTCAGCAACTTCATCTACCGAAATATCTTGTGTAGGCACATTAATTTTTTGGCCTACCATCAAGTTACTGCCCGCAGTTAAACCTGGAGTTAATTCAGCAAGCTCCTGATTAGAGAGTGCATAACGGTCTGCAATCAATTTAAGGTATTCACCACGCTTCACAGTATAGCTTTTAGTTGCTATACGTCGTGCATTTGCCTGAGCCGCTTTCGCACTTGAGCGGCTATTCTTCGGCTCTTTCAACTGTAGCTTTTGCCCAACAAATAGGCCATCGGTCACTGATAAATCGTTATATTCAGCCAATTGTTTGACTGACAAATCAAACTGATTAGCAACACCACTTAAGCTATCGTTAGCCTCCACTACATATACATCTGGTTTAGCCGTACTTTTCGAAGTACTTTGAGTTTCTTGTGGTTTCGCATCATAGAGATAAAGACTAGTTCCTACAAACAAAGTCTTTTCTGGATCAATCTGGTTCCACTTAGCCACATCACGCCAGTTCACACCATTTTTCATGGCAATCACGGCTAAAGTATCACCTGGCTGAATTGTATAAGTACTACGCTTACCTTTAGGCTGTACAACTACAACATCAGTATCAGTTTTGATATAAGGCTTATCTTTATTACGTTGCCCATCTTCAGAGCTAGCTACAGTCGCATCTTCAGCTAAAGTTTTTGGATAAGCAAAACCTCTACTTACCTCTTTACCTTGTTGCTCTGCAACTGACTGGCTCGTCTGAATTGCGGTTAACCTAATTTTGCCATCATAAGGATCGACAATTTCAGTTCCTTGCGGCGCAATTGCTTTTAATTCAGCAACGACTTGATCTTTCTCTGCTTGAGTTGCTTGCGGTTGTAAAGCTTGATCTACAGTTTCTTTTGCGCCTTCAGCACGAACTGCAGCTAAAATCTTTTCACGTTCAGAAGCCGAAATTGGTGGCTCCATTTTAACAGGCTGCTTAATATTAGCTGCATTAGTGACAGCTACAGGAATACGCGGCGCACTCGGTACATCTGCCGATGCGGCAAAGGCAGCCAACGCATCTGAACCACGTGGTGTAGATTTTGAAGTCGTTGAACTATTCTTCACAGGTGAAGACGGTTTAACTGGCTGAACTTGCGTTGTAGGAGTTGTTTTTGTTGTTACTGTAGTCGAAGGACTAACCGTAGGTGTAGACGGCGAAGTTACATTTGCCCACCAACCTGAGCCACCACCCGTTTTTTTCCCTTTTAATTTATTATCAATTGAAGGACTTAAATCTGCTGGAAGCAAAATACGCATTGGACTTGCAGGGTCCACTGCTTCACCACGATATCCCGGGTTTAATGCATAAAGTTCTGAACGGCTTAATCCTGCTACAGAAGCAATTTCATTTAAAGTTAAAGGCGCAGATAAAGTCACTTCACGGAAATGGGGTCTATTTGCAATAGGCGGTAGTTCTACACCATAAGCTTTTGGATTTTTAATAATTTGAGCAACAGCTAAGAAACGTGGAACATAGTTCATCGTTTCTTGAGGTAATTTTAGTGACCAATAGTCAGTTGGTAAACCCGCAGCTCGGTTACGGTTAATCGCCTGTTGAATACGTCCCGGGCCAGCATTATAGGCAGCCAAAGCAAGTTCCCAAGAACCGAATTGATTATAGAGGCTTCCTAAAAATTCATAAGCTGCACGAGTCGACTCAACCACATCGCGGCGCCCATCATACATACCTGTTTGCTTTAAGCCATAAATACGACCAGTACTTGGAATAAATTGCCATAGCCCTGCTGCTGCTGCACTACTTGTTGCAGCTGGGTCATAAGAACTTTCAATTACGGGTAATAACGCAAGTTCAGTTGGCAGTCCACGGCGCTCAGCTTCTTTCACCGTATGGTACAAATAACGACTGGCACGAGCACTCAAGCGATCGAGGTAAGGCTGACGAGAAATAAACCAGCTACGCTGAGCTTCAATACGTGAATCCCAATGATTCAAGTCCATTTTGAAACCAACAGACATACGCTTCCAGACATCACCGTGCTTTAAAATAAGCAGACGATCACCTTCTACAGCACGCATATCAGTTGCTGAAAGTAGGTCTTCTAAAGAGTCAAGACTACTTGCATCTAAATAACCTGCACCACTGACCTGTTTCGATTTAGAGGTTTTTGCAGATTGCGGAGTCGATGAACAGCCTGTTGTAATACCCAACGCAGCTAAAGCAGAGCTAAGTACGGTAATTTTGAACAATGATGCCGCAGATGGCTGCCACACAAATGTGGTTGGTTTATACATAAAAACTTCCAAACAACTCGCGTAATATTTTTTGGGGGTCTGCCGACAAACCCTAGGTCTTCGATGCCATTGTAGTAAAGCGTGCAAGATAGACAAGGCAATAAGTTAATGTCATTTGCATGGAAATGTTACAAGAAATTAAAAAAACCTTGCTTTGTTACGATGGAACCGAACTTTTTGCGTATACAATACACCATATTCAGTTCTTTTTCTTTTAGTTTAGGTTTCGATTTATGTCTCAAACAATCACACTGTATGTTGATGGTGCATGTCGCGGCAATCCGGGTTTAGGTGGTTGGGGCGCATATGTCATTACCGAGCAGGGTGAACATAAATTATTTGGCGGTGAACCGGATACAACCAATAACCGCATGGAGCTCACTGCTGCGATTGAAGGCGTTGCATTTTGCCCAACCGATGCTCATTTAATTATCTGGACAGATTCAAATTATGTGAAGCAAGGGATTACTGAATGGATTCATGGCTGGAAAAAGAAAAACTGGAAGGATGTAAAAAATCCTGACCTTTGGCAAAAATTAGATGCTGTCTGTGCAGGTCGAAATATTGAGTGGCATTGGATTAAAGGCCATGCTGGACATGCTGGCAACGAAATGGCCGATGAGCTTGCAAATATCGGAGCTGATCAAACTGCACTGCAAAAAAAAACAGTTCAAGCGACGGCCCTACAAGATATAAAAAAGCCTGAACAGGATTGGTTACTTGATGACCCCTTTGGGTTTGATATGGCAGAAGTAACCGAAGAAGATAATATTGATCTTGAACAGCCTGAAGAAGTTGAGATGATTATTGTGGACGAAAAAGTTATTGAAGTTGAACCTACTGAGTCAGAAAGTAAGCAACCAATTAGTAATATTCATCCTCAAGTTGTTGTGACCGAAGCCAAACTAAAATTACAAGGGCCTCGACAACTGATTCTTGATACAGAAACCACTGGTTTTTATTTTCAAGATGGTGACCGCATTATTGAAGTGGGCGCCATTGAAATGATTAACCGGAAACTCACCGGTAGCTCGATTCATATTTATATTAACCCGCAAAAACCAGTGGGCGACTCAGAAAATATCCATGGTATTAGTGATAATTTCTTAAAAGATAAACCGCTCTATGCAGAGATTGCCGATACGCTTTTTGATTATCTAAAAGGCGCAGAGATTATTGCCCATAACGCAACCTTCGATATGAACTTCCTTGATATGGAGTTTAGACGCGCAGGCCTTCCCGCGCTTTCTGAAGTATGTGAGGTAACAGATACGTTAGCCTTAGCAAAAAGTAAGCATCCAGGACAAAAAAACTCGCTTGACGCCCTTGTAAGACGTTATGAAATTCCAGCACGTGACCGTACTTTCCACGGTGCATTACTCGATGCTGAAATTCTTTCAGATGTTTACTTGGCAATGACAGGTGGGCAGGTTTCTTTTGATATAGATGCCTTATCTCAAAGTGAAAATAGCCTGAACACAGCAAATAAAACCAGAGTTCAAATTGAACTACCCGTTATTCTTCCTTCCGAAGAAGAGCTAAATACACATGAGACTTGGGTCAAAGAATTTGAGAAAAAACATGGAGAACCTTGCCTTTTTGCAAAATAAATTTTTGATTCTTTAGCATTTTTAGCTTTTCCCCTTTGTAAGTTAAGTTATATTAGTCACATAGATTTTTAGCTCAAATTATCGAGCACTACGAATATAACAATTGATTTTTTTGCAAAGGGGAACGTTTATGTCTGAGCATACTTCGATTCATTTCGATCCAACAGCTTTACTCATCATTAAACATGAAATTGATCGTTCAATAAAACTGGTTGAAGGCGCAGTAAGTACTTTAATTGAGGAACAAACACTCCCTTTTGGCATTGATGATGCATTAGAACAATTTAAGCAATGCACTCAAGTCCTCCATTTAATTGATATCCCCTATCTTGCAAAAATCACTCAATATTCAACTGAGCTGATGCAAAAAATTATTGCCAAGCCAACGCAAATTAACACCAATGATGTGGTTGCGCTGAGTGAAGGCACGACCATGGTAAAACGATATATTGATTTTATCTGTCTGCGTGAATTACAAGTCCCTCAGTTTCTTCTTAATACTTTAAACAATTTAGAATTAGCTTTAAATAAACCACTGACATCTTCTGGACAAGCAATTGTTCCGTTAATTGCAAATACTTCTCTTGAACTTCCCTTACCAGAAGTATTCATTAATGAAAAAACTCAGTTTATTCATCAACTCTATAAGCTATCTCTACATCAAATTTTAAACAAGACAGAAGCTAATCATAATTTTCAAGCTTTTAAACTTATTGGTACCTATTTGGTCAGCCTAGCAAACCATCAGCCAAGCCAACAATATTGGCAACTCGTGAATTATGCTTTCGGCCATATTGATAACCTGCTTTTAAATGATTCACGCCTACGTGTACTCATTAATATTGAAAGTTATATTGGTCAGTTCTTAACAAGTCCTAAAACTTTTAAGCCTGATTTGGCTGCACTTGCAGATATTTTAAGTATAGTTATTGCTCAAGAAGATGAGATTGCTCACCATATTCGTAACCAACTCCATATCGGTGAAGAAATACCTACAGATACTCAATTACTCGTTTTAAGCCGCCATCTTTATGGGCCTGACTTTGACACCATGCACACAGTCAGCCAATTAATATTGAGCGAAATGAACAAAGTGCGTAATGATATTGAATATAACTATCAAAATATGTCGCCTGAAAAAGCACAGCAATTACAAACGAGTCTTTTGCAATTAGCCTATACATTTAAACTGCTTAATCTTGATGAAGCTGCATCTGAACTTTCTCAACAAGCGAGCAGTTTAAGTCAGCTCAATATATTAAGTAATGAAAACTATGCTCAGCAGCTTATGGACAGCATTTTGTCGGCCATGAACTCAATTGGTATTTTGGTACGCCAATATACATCTAGTCGTTTACAGCTTAATGTGAACAATACAAATATTTCTTTAGATCGCCTTGATGAGGCACATCAAGCCTTACTCACAGAGACAAAAAATTTAATTGATTTTATTTGTCAGAGCCTTACGTTGTATGCAAATGATCCTACACAAAATATTGAAGCAATTGCAGGTTCATTAAAAGAGCTGGCGGGTGCAGCAGAATTTCTCGGAAGTACCATTCAACAAGAGGCTTTACTTCAAACTGCTCAATTTGTTCAACAGCAACTTGAACAAAACCAGCCTTTTAATACAAACCAAATTCACTGTATTTTTAACGTATTAGCAGGCCTTGACATGTTGGTTGACAATTTAAAAAATAAACAACCTGTTCTACAATCCATGTTTAATGTAGCATTGTCGAGTAGTCAACAACTTCAAAAAAAGGCAGCTTAATGTCTGAATTATCACTTGCTTATATTTTCCATCATCAACAATTACTGGTTGATCAAAACCTTCAACTACCCAAAGTCGAAAAGTTAGCAAGTGATTTACTTTTCACTCATGATGAGCAGGTCATTGCACGTGACTTACTTGCTGAGGAACCTATCCCTGAAGGCTTACAATTAGTTCCAATTCGCCAACTCATTACAAGTTGGTCGAAAGAACAGTTTTTGCAAGCAAGCCGAGCTGTTCAGTTACTTGAATGGCGACGCAATCATAAGTTTTGTAGCCACTGCGGACACCCGACAGAAGTTCATCCAACTGAATATGCAATGGTGTGCCCTTCTTGTCGCTATCACCAATATCCTCGTGTAAACCCGTGCATTATTACCGTCATTACTCGAGGGGATGATGAAATCTTGCTGGCAAAGTCAGTCCACAATAAAACCAACATGTATGGTTTGATTGCAGGCTTTGTTGAAGTGGGTGAAACTCTAGAGGAAGCGGTACAACGCGAAGCTTTTGAAGAAGTAGGCCTACGGCTCAAAAATGTTCAATATATGTCAAGTCAACCTTGGCCTTTCCCAAGTAACCTTATGGTTGCGTTTAGAGCAGAATATGAGTCTGGTGAAATTAAGCTGCAAGAAGAAGAAATTGCAGATGCACAATTCTTCAAAATTGATCAATTACCTGAAATTCCATTTAAAGGTAGTATTGCTCATTCAATGATTATGCAGATTACCCAAGCTGGGTAATCTGTTGTGTTTTAAGCGATACTCTCGTTTAAAACACTTCCTCAAGAAAATGCAAAATAGTTCTTTTAGTTCTGAAATAATGACTAATAAAACTAGAAAGACTAGCTAAAATTGTAATATGGCCAGTTTTAGGAATCACGGCAATATGGCTGTGATTTCCACTTTGCCTTAAAGCGCGATCCAAATCTAAAGTATTTTCTTTACCGACAAGCTGATCATTTTCAGCCATGAGTAAGTAATGTTTAATACTATTTTGATTGACGAAATAGTATGGCATCACTTCTTGATAAGAAATACTTTGGTCAAAAGCATCTTCGGCCATCGGATCGCCCTTATAATCAAAATGATATGGGCCAGCCAAACCAAAAATCGCTTTGATATTGCCCAAACATTGAATAGTGTTTGGTTTTGGGTGATAAACAGCAGACATCACATTAAATGCCCCTGCTGAGTGTCCCATAAGTACAATATTTTCTGTAGAAATTTCTAGTTTCCCTTGGTTTTGATGCAAATAATTTAATGCCTGAGTCAGGTCATCAACAAAACTTGGGAAAATATTTTTAGGTGCTAACTGGTAGTTAATAACAGCAACGTCATAACCTTCTTTGGCAAATGTCTCACCAATAAAAAGATAATCTCGTTTGTTACCATGCTGCCAAGCTCCCCCATGCACAAAAACAATGAGAGGTTGATGAGTTAGCTTTTTAACAGATCGGTAAATATCCAAACGGTGGCGAGGCTTTAGACCATAACGAATATTTGGAACCTGTTCAAAACCATCTTTTGGTGTAAAACGGTTTAAAGCAAAACTCCCCAAATCATACAGGCGGAACTCTTTATAAAGACTTCGCGCCTGTTCAATTTTGCTTTGCAGTTGTTCAATCAGATTCATATATTACTGTGCAGTCGAAGCAGGAGCTGTTTGGTCAGGATCAATTGCAACAGGTGTTTGAACTGTTGGCTGAGCAATGACGTTATTAATAATCGGTGTAGTCGTTGTACTACCCGCACTCGCTGCTGGTGCAGGCGCCAAATCAATATTATCAATTAAAGTGACAATTTTGGTGACGTTACCGACGTTTTGTAAGACGCTATTTAAATCATTAATTTCAGCTGTATTTAAACGTCCCATTACATAAAGCACGCCGTCTTCGGTATGTACCAGAACCTTACTATCAGAAACTACAGGCGCCTTCATTAAAAGGGCACGCGTATTTGCTGTTACACCCGCATCTTGCATGATGGTGTTATAGCTGACTTTGTTACCCACCGTAATATAGTTATGTACAGCTTTCACATCACTCATGGCTTTAAGATTGTCTTCTGCCAATTGTTTTAAGTACGGGTCTGGAACTTGGCCAGTTAATAAAACTGTACTATGGAAGCTTTCGATATTAATACGCGACTGCTTGAAACGTTGATCAAGTTTATAAATATTGATATTTGCTGTACGTTTAATTGAAGAGTCAATGAATACTTGGCCTAGACTACGGACACCACTATCTGTGCCCACTGGAGCTGTGCCTGTTCCACCAGAAATAAAACTTGCGCAACCTGATAAACTTGCGACACAAAGCATTGTTACAGCAATACGTTTTAACACTCCACCAGACTCCTATCAATTTCTTGGCTTGATCATAAAGCATCAGACTTAAATTTGCTCAAAAGAGTAATGAACTCTTAATCCAAAGTAAATGCATTTTCGATCCATTGCAGATCATAATGGAATTTTGAAAAGTCATGCTGTACTGTTTTTGCAATTTTCTGTGGAAAATCAAAACAAATCACATCAAAACGACAATAAAAATCCTGATAAGATGGATAGCGCTGTAAAAAACGCATCGCAGTTTTGATAATTTTCTTCTGTTTTGTCCATGTTACCATTTCACAAGCCTGCCCATAATTTCCTATAGTGCGTGCTTTTACTTCAACAAAAACTAACTCTTGCCCTCTTTTGACGATTAAATCAACTTCGCCACGGCGTGAATGGTAATTACTTGTGACCCACACATAGTTTTGTGCTTGTAAAAGGTTCAAAGCCGTTTGCTCTGCCCACTTCCCCAATTGCTGTGCTAATAACATTTTTATTTTCCCCAATTAAAAAGCATCTCTACATGTCTTTATACGTAACTTATTTTCTTAAATTCATCCGCCCTATCAAATCTGAATTGAACAAATGAAAATCAGATCACCTTCGAAAAGCTCAAGCTGGCAGACATTGTTCACGCCCAAATCATAATTTCGGGTAAACTACCCCATTAAAATTGTTTATCTGTACGGAGTAAAACCAAATGAGTGCTCAGTTATTTGTTGTAGCCACCCCAATCGGGCACTTAGATGATATGACTTTCCGTGCAATTGATATTTTAAAATCAGTTTCTATTGTAGCTGCCGAAGATACTCGCCAATCAGCACAATTATTTAAACACTATAATATATCGACTCAACTTACTGCATGTCATGATCACAATGAAAGCAATAAAATTGAGCAGTTAGTTCAAAAACTACTTGCCGGCGATAGCGTTGCTTTAATTAGTGATGCAGGTACACCGCTCATTAGTGACCCAGGGTTTAAATTAGTTCGTGCTGCTCAAGAGCATGGCATTAGAGTCGTTCCTGTGCCGGGTGCATGTGCTGCCATCGCTGCCTTAAGTGCTGTAGGTTTACCGAGTGATCGCTTTAGCTTTGAAGGCTTTTTGCCATCTCGAGCTTCGCAACGTATTTCTCAATTAGAAAAACTTAAAAACGAAACCCAAACCTTAATTTTCTATGAAGCACCCCATCGTATTTTAGAGTCTGTTAAAGATATGACTCAAGTATTTGGTGAAGACCGTCCTGTAGGGTTTGCACGTGAAATTACCAAAACCTTTGAAACCATCAAAAAAATGACGTTAAAAGATTTGGTCAGCTTCATTGAAAATGACCATAACCAAGAAAAAGGTGAAATTGTAGTGGTTGTGGGTGGTGCAGCTGCAAAAACAGATCTAGAGCAAGAAAAATTAGATGAGCTTTTAAAACGCTTACTCCAAGATTTATCTGTTAAAGCAGCGTCTCAACTTGCAGCCGATTTAACAGGGATTAAGAAAAAAATCGCTTATCAACGCGCGCTTGAATTAACTCAAGCTTAGTTAAAAAATTAAGCATGGTGATGACGAATAGTCTGTGTCATCACCATGCTAGAATTTTGCATAATAATATTAAAGATAAAAATAACTTCAAAACTGAAATAAACTTTATGGCTTTTAAAAATACCTAAACGCTATCTCAATATGTGTTTTGCTGACTGTACAATTGTCTCTGTCAGTGCATCTAACTGTTTAGACTGCCTTTTCCAATGGTGCCAATATAACGGGATGTCGAGCTCAGCTTCGGGTATAACATCCAGTAAAGTTCCATTGGTTAATAAAGATTGCACCTGAAGCTCGGGTACCATGCCATATCCCAAACCCAATTGAATCGCTTTTACAAAGGCATCTGTAGCAGGAATAAAACTGTAAGGATAACTCTGCAAGGACAATCCATAATATTTCAGTAATACCTCTGAATGCATAAGGTCTTTATGGTTAAAAATGACTGCAGGTGCATTTCTTAAAGTTTCTCGGTTTACGCCATGTTTAAACCAGTCGGCAGCAAATTCGGCCGAAGCCAACATTTTATAACGCATTTTCCCCAGCGGTTGAGCTAAACAGCCTGACATGACCTGCTCTTCTGCCGAGATACAGGCGTTGACTTGTCCAGTTTCTAATAAAGTATGAGTATGAGATTGATCATCAATTTTTAGTTCTAAGACTATTTTTTCTTTAAAAAGGGTTTGCTGAATGCTCGGTAAAAGCCAAGTAGCTAATGAATCTGCATTTGAAGCCAGAGCAATTTTATAGAACTC
This sequence comes from Acinetobacter sp. IK31, assembly GCF_035615195.1. NCBI lineage: Bacteria > Pseudomonadati > Pseudomonadota > Gammaproteobacteria > Moraxellales > Moraxellaceae > Acinetobacter > Acinetobacter sp. IK31. The sequence goes on from NZ_JANBOB010000032.1 coordinate 49,135, forward strand.
TGATTCAGATGATTTACCCATCAAACCTTGTAATAAGTTTTGCTCCATTAATCTTGTATGACGTAAATGTTGCAATAAGGTCTGCCCAGCTTGTGTAAGCACACATGGACGACCACGTATAATTAAAATTTGGCCTAAATACTTTTCTAAAGCCTGCACACGTAAGGATACTGCCGAGGGCGTAATATATAAATGCTCTCCTGCCGCATCAAAACTTCCCGCTTCTGCTACTGCAAGAAAGGCTTCACATTGTTTGCTATCTAACATATCAAACCTAAATATTTTTTAGCCAAACCTAAATATTCTTAATTTTACTTATTTCTTAATAAAAAGTCAGATAATTCCTACATCTGATTTTTTCACCTTATTGTTATGTTCTCTCTTAGTATATTTTTTAAAGGTTTCGGTATTGGTAGCGGACTTATTGTAGCAATTGGAGCTCAAAATGCTTTTGTTTTAAAACAAGGCCTTAAACAGCAATATGTATTTTGGTTATGTTTAATCTGTGCGCTCTCCGACTCGATTCTAATCGCTTTTGGTGTATTAGGTTTTGCCGAAATCATGACCGCATCACCGATCTTAATTACGGTCGCTAAATATTTAGGGGCAACGTTCTTATTGGTTTACGGCGCGAAAGCATTCTACGCGGCCTTTAAGTCCACCCAAAGCATGGAGCTTGGTAGCGGTCAAAAACAGACTCTAACTCAAGCACTAGTGACCTGTCTTGCCTTTACTTGGCTCAACCCACATGTCTATTTAGACACCATTGTTCTGATTGGTTCTGTTGCAACCCAGCTAGAAGACAAAATTAGTTTTGCTTTGGGCAGTATTGTTGCCTCGTGGATTTTCTTTTTCAGTTTGGGCTATGGTGCAAGATTATTAAAACCATTATTTACCAATCCAAAAGCTTGGAAGGTTTTAGACTTTATTATTGGTATTGTCATGTGGAGTATCGCAATATCACTACTCATCTAGTTCATTTAAAACAGCAAAAAGTACCATGTTTGAATGGTACTTTTATGCACTCAAAACTATGCTTCTGAACCCAACACCAGTTTTGACTGTTTTCTTTCTTGCTGTGACTGTTTTATAACAGCATAGCCAGAAGATACGCCCAAGTAAGCAATGACAAAGGCAACAAATAAATCAGGAAATACACTACCTGTTCCAAATACTCCAACCGCCGCTAGAATTACCGCAACATTGGCAATAGAGTCGTTTCTACTGCACAACCAGACAGAACGCATATTGGCATCTCCATCACGGAATGCGTAAAGCATAAGCGCGACAGAAACGTTAGCAACTAAAGCCATCACGCCAATTGCGCCCATCACCATAGCTTCGGGTGGAACACCATGAAAATATGACCAGACCACTTTCCCAATGACAAAAACACCAAAAGCTGCCATCGTTATTCCTTTCACTAATGCCGCCGTTGCACGCCAATATAAGCTCATCGAAAGAACGACTAACGATAACGCATAGTTTGCTGCATCTCCGGCAAAATCTAATGCATCTGCCCACAGTGAAACTGATTGGGCTTTGTAACCCCCAAAAATTTCTACCACAAACATCAATGCATTAATGACAAGTGCAATCCATAACGCTTTTCTAAATCGTGGACTCACTTTCTTTGAAGGAGAACATGTCGAAGCACAACCACATCCAGCCATTTTATTTCCTCAAGAACTCTTTTATAGTGATTAGAAACCCTTGAGTAGCTCCAGAGTCAAGCCTTATGAATCTTTCTATTGGTCAATTATCAAAAAAAGCGGATGTTCCAATTGATACGATCCGTTATTACGAAAAAGTAGGTGTACTTGATCGTATCCAACGTTCAGAAAATAATTATCGTGTTTATACTGAGCAAACATTGGGTGACCTTTTGTTTATTAAGCATTGCCGTGAACTCGATATTTCACTCAGTGATATTAAAACGTTAAAAGAAATGAAAACTCAGCCTAAACAGGCATGTACAAAAATTGATAATTTAGTAGATAAATACTTAAATGAAGTATCAGAGAAAATTGAACGATTATTGCTTTTAAAAGAATCTTTAATTGATTTAAAACAGCACTGCTCTACCAATCGAACAGTAGATGAATGTGGGATTTTAAAAGAACTGCAAAGCTCTCTTTAAATCTATTTTGGTAAATTCATACAAATAAAAAAGCACCACTCATGTGATGCTTTTTTAAGATTAATGGTCGCTATGTTCATCAGGAGGAACTTCGGTAATTCTCCCACCCCGAGCTAAAAATGCGGCGATTTCATCTTCCAGCGCTTGGCGCTGTTTCTGTTTAGCAGTTACAGTCAGCGTTTCTGCCTCAGCAAGATCAGTATCACTCATACTGCCTGCTTCTTCATCAGCCGCACCGCTTTCAGCTGCTTTCGCTTCATCTTCATCTACAGCAGAATCTTCTGCATCTTCATAATCATTGATATCTGACATTTCACACTCCCCAGAATGATTTTATTGCATCATTGCTATGGTCCCAAGACCTCAGAAATTTAGCAACCTCTTTGCATTTAGCAAAGAGCCAATTTGGTCAATTACGTATCTTTTATGACCAAATTGGTAATGATATATAAATGATTGTTCAAAAATTATCTACTGGCATTTAATTCGCTCAGTAGAGTATAGGCCCAGTAAATATTTTAATGCCTATAGCGGGTACTTTGTAAAGCCCCTAAACCATTTGCTTGTTGCATAAATCGCTCTTTTAAAGCAGGAGTCTGCTCAACCTGCTTAAGACCCATATTGCGAGCCCAAACTATTGGAAATAATTCACTACTTTCAAGCCAACCAATTGCCGACATGCTATGCATCATTGCATCATTCTGACCTTTACGGCGATGCTCATAACGCATTAAAGTTTGTTCATTTGCCCATACCCCACGCGCTAAGTCATGTAGTAGTGCATCACACAGCATTGCTGCATCCAGACAGCCGATATTTACCCCTTGTCCAGCAAGTGGGTGAATCACATGTGCAGCATCACCAATCAAAGCTAAGCCTGCTTTTACATATTGTTTTGCAGCACGAGCTTTCAGCGGAAATTGTGCTCTTGAACGAACTTCTAACACCTCACCCAACATGTGTTGGCTTTCTTGAGTTAAAAGCTGCATAAAATCGGTATCGGTTAAAGCTGAATATTCATCGGCATAATCATCTGGTAGTGTCCAGACAATTGATTGCCAGTAGCCGTTTTCAGTTTCTTCAAGACTTGCCATAGGTAAATATGCCAAAGGTCCTGTAGGTAAGAAAATTTGACGGGCAACATAATGATGGGGTTTTGCTGTTCTAATTGCACAGCTAATGGCTGCTTGTTTGTAATCGAGTACATCGAGATCAATAAAAGCCTGTTCACGTACAAATGAATTAGCGCCATCTGCACCAATCAGCAGTTTAGTTTTGAGCGTAGTACCATCTGCCAATTGAATATGCCAACATCCAACACCCTGCTCAATACGAGTAACACGAACTTGGGTACGGTAATCTGTTAATTGCTCTAACATTTTTTGTTGAATGGCAACATTTAATACACTCGGCTCTACCATAGAACCCAAGGCTTGCTCAGGCATCGGTCTTTGTTGCGACTCTTGGCCAAAATTAATTTCACCATAGCCATTAAGATTCCAGACTTGCATGCCTGTATAAGGCATTTGGCGCGCAAGATCATCCCAAACATTTACCGTTTTAAGCAAATGAATGGTCGCTTGGCTAAGCGCCAAAACACGTGGATTCATCACACTTAATGTTTTCTCAACATCAAGTACAGGAGCCGCATCAAGCACTGTGGGTTGTACGCCACCTTGCGCAAGTAATAAAGCAGTTAAACCACCAACCAATCCACCACCAACAATGACGACATCCAACACTTCACTCATGCTTTTAACCCCATTGCATAGTTAGCCACCAATGGTTTTACACCTGGAATGACATCAAATGCAATTAATCCTGTATTACGAATTAATTTTAATAATGGATTTTGGTTACTAAAACCACGAACGACAGTGTCACAGAACTTAATTACTCGCTGCTGATCTGATAATCGAGCTTGTTCATAGGCAAGTAAGTTATCAGGGGCACCTAGATCATCAGAACTGGTTAACTGATTCACTAAATAACGTACTAAAACATCTGCATCACGTAGGCATAAATTAAAACCTTGTCCTGCAACCGGATGAATTGTATGTGCTGCATTCCCCATTAAAATAACGCGGCCAACAGCTTGTTTATGGGCAAGCACTTGTGAAAGTGGATAACTAAAACGCTTACCCGTTTTTTCAAATTTACCCGCTCGGTCACCGTAGGTTTGTTGCAAAGCACTTAAAAAGTGTTGGTCATTTTCTTCACCTAGCCATTCATTTTCGGTGCCTTTTTTCACAGGCCATACGACCGAGCGGCGGTACTCACCAGGCAAAGGCAATAAGGCTAAAGGGCCTAAAGCACTAAACCGTTCAAAACCTACCTGCTCATGCGGTTTTGATGTCTGAACCGTAGTGACAATTGCAACCTGATCATAATCATGGACATCCACACCAACGCCAATTGCCTGACGACAAAAAGAATCGCGTCCATCAGCCGCAATTAATAATTTTGACTCAAGTTTTAAGGTTTCTTCACCACGTTGAGCTTCAATATGCACTTGTTCAGCATCTTGAGTTAAAGCCGTAACTTGTACGCCATCAATCAGCTCAATCAAAGGTTGTTGACGCACTTGAGTTAACAGAACACGACCAAGCCAAGCATTTTCAATCACTTGCCCAAAGCTTTCGACTTTTTCTTGCTCTGCGATTAAACGTGCTTTACCAAAACTGCCTTGCTCAGTAATGTGAACTTGTAAAATTGGAGTAGCATGTTGCTGTAATGCATCCCACAACCCTAGCTTTTGATAAATTTGCACACTACGACGTGATAAAGCCGTATTACGTGCATCAAAACTCGAATGGTAAGGGGCAACATTTTGATCATCATAGTTTGGGTATTTCACAGCTTCTAATAGCTTTACCGCAATATTGGCCTTCGCCAGCATGAGCGAAAGGCTCAAACCAACCATACCCCCACCTACAATAATCACTTGTTGTTGCATCGAGTTTTGCTCCTTGGGCGAATACGTTTAATTATGCTTTAGCTTGCGCCATTAAATGTTCAATATCTGCAATATCTTTAACTACATTAGCAGTTAAAACTCGTGGCCCTTTCGATGTTGCGACTACATCATCTTCAATACGAATACCGATACCACGCCATTTTTCATCTACAGTTTCATCATCTGGCGCAATATATAAACCAGGTTCGACTGTAATAACCATGCCTTCTTCGTATTGACGCCAGTCTTCACCTTTTTTGTAAGACCCAACATCATGTACATCCATACCTAGCCAATGACCTGTGCCATGCATATAAAACTGACGGTATGCTTCGGTTTGGATAAGTTCGTTAACTTCGCCTTTAAGCAAACCTAAATTAACTAAGCCTTCAGTTAAAATTTTGACTGCAACTTCATGAGGTTCACGGTAAGAATTGCCAATACGAACTGCATCAATGGCTGCATATTGGGAAGCCAATACAACTTCATATAATGCTTTTTGCTCAGCACTAAATTTACCATTTACTGGAAAAGTACGGGTAATATCCGAAGCATAGAATTCATATTCACATGCAGCATCAATTAAGACTAAATCACCATCTTTGAGTGGCTGGTTATTTTCAACATAATGCAAAACACAAGCATTCGCACCACCGCCTACAATACTGTTATAAGACGGGACACAACCATTTTTCCCAAAAATATAATTGAGTTCAGCTTCAAGAGCATATTCCATCATTTCTGGATGTACCGTTTGCATCGCACGAGTATGTGCATCGGCACTAATGTTTGCAGCAATTTGCATTAGCTCAAGTTCTTGTGGTGATTTGACCAAACGCATTTCATCAACAATACGGTCGAGCTGCACCAATTGAGCTGGAGCACTCTCATGTCGGTGTTCGTCATCTGCTTTTTTAATCCACTGGCTCACCCGCGCATCAAACGCAGCATTGTGCCCAATTCGATAATAAAGACGCTCTTTATTTAATAATTTTTCAATAATCTCTTCATCAAGCAAATCAATTACGTATGCTTCATCAGCATCATAGTCTTCAACTGCACCATCAACTCCAGCACGAAAACCATTCCAGATTTCCATCTCACGATTGCGTTCACGGCAAAAAAGACTATAGCTATAGTCATCGTCCTCGAAAGTTTCAATGACAGCAACTGCCTCAGGCTCAGCAAAGCCCGTCAAATAGAAAAAACTACTATCGGCGCGGAATTTATAATCCGCATCACGATTACGGTACATTTCCTCACGCGTTGCAATAATTGCAATACTGTTTGGACCCATTTTTTCTGCCAGACGGTCTCTACGATGTCGAAAATCAGCTTGAGGCAATTTCATAATGATCTACTTGATTTAGAATTTTAAAGTTAAAAAATAAAATACAACCAATAACACATCGCCTCAATTAACTTGGGCGATGTGGAGTAAACATTTCTACAATAGTTTGTTCTGTATCTACAGCAGCAGATTTAATTTTTGCATGAAAGTTTTTCAATAAAGAACTTTCAGATACAGTGATTTTTTTTCTACCAATAGACAAGCTTACAGGTATTAAGCGTACAAATTCATACAATTCTTCGTAACTGCTTTCACCTTCCTCATCATTATCAGAGTCTTCAAATTCAACTGCTGCAATATCTTGAAGGTTCTCAATCAACTCACGTTCATCATCACGAATATGGCCCGATGCCAACCCAAAACCTAATACAACACCCGCACACCAATCTGATAAAGCTTGCACACGCTCTTGAAGTGGGTGCTCATCATCAGGAAGCATTGGTAAGTAATCTAATTCATCATCAGATATAGCGTGAACAACATCTTCTGCTTCATCAGTTAAAAGTACTAAAGCATCTTCACTTAACGCTGGCACATTAAGGGTTGTTAAAATTTGTGACCATTCTTCACGCGTTGGCGCTTCTGTCACACAAACAATACCTGTTAACAAACCATGTAACTCACTAGGGCTTGAAATTTCTTCAATTCCTTCAAAATGAGCGTTCCAATCTGTCCAGCCTGAAATATCGTCTTGCATTCGTTTATCCAATCTCTATACTTTGTATATATTACCTTTGATTGCAATTCTGTGCGACCTCGTTATGTTAGAACAATTACAGCGGCTACAAGCGCATATTAGCGTATTAAAAACACGCTTACATCATTTAGAGAGTGAACATGCGACACTCTCAGAAGCTAAAGAACTGGCTGAAACAGAGCATCACGCACAAGTTGTGCAAAAAAATAGTATTATCACTAAAAAACAAGAGGAAATTGAGTCGGTAACTGAGCAACTATCTCAGTTAAAAGGTCAATTTCAGCAATTGAATCAGGATGCTAACACACTTGCTGAACGTTATAGCCGACTAGAAAAAAGTACGACTGATTTAAAAAATCGTTTTCAAGAAATTCTTGCCGAACGCAATGAATTACGTGTGGCAAAAGAAAAGTTACAAGCCCACCAGCGTCAAACCCAACAGGAGCTTCATGATTTACAACAAGATCGTGATCGTTTGTTACAAAAAAATGAGCTTGCTAAATCAAAAGTTGAAGCCATTATTCAACGTTTAGGAATTTTAGGTACTGCCCAAGATCAGCATACTCAAGAAATTCAGCAACTTGCCCATCCAAATGCTGAAACTGGTGAGGAGACCCAATCATGAGTGAACAAGTCATGGTAGAGCTTAGGCTGATTGAGCAGACCTTTAGACTCGCGACTACTTTAGATAAAAAAGATGAACTTGAACGTGCAGCAGAACTTCTCAATGAGAAATTTAATGAAATGCGCCGTAGTGCTCCACGTGTTGAGCACAATAAACTGGTCATTATGGTTGCTCTACAATTGACTCAAGAAGTACTAAGCCTTAATAAGTCTTTGCAAGAATACACTCACTGTGAACGTTTACTGCAAACGATATTGGATGATGTTGAACAAATTGTTTAATAAACTATCCATAAGAAAACGCCTTGCTCTATGAATAATAGATGCAAGGCGTTTTTTATTGAGGCTATCTAGCACATTGAAAATTAATTTATGCTTGTGAGTGTACAAAGCTTCATCAAACGCAAACTAAGTTTACAGTTCCAGAGGTTTAGGTGATTGCCAACAGGGTCAGATCGGTTATACTTAAGTTGTCTCTGGGATGTTCGCCAGCGGGTCTATTCCCCTGCCGATACTTAAACTTATGGATGTGTTCTGTATATTTAGAGTGTATGCCTACCTTCGTGTAGGAAACCCAGCAAGTATACGTCGCGTCCACCTTGAACTCATCGGGTTCAGGGTAACGACACATGCAGCGGCATCTTCGGAGCATTTAGTTTTAACTTTAAGAAAAATTCAAAATATTTATTTTAATTTAGCTTTTCATACAGACCTTTCAGTCTAAAATTTTCTTTTTAAACATTAAATTGCAGCTTATATATTTAATTTATTCAACTCTCTCTAATTTTATTTTTATTAAGACACTCTTCATACCAACCTGTTTGAAAATCTTCTATTGCTTTTCTTTTAAAGAAACCTGTTCTGAATACTTTGACAGAGTAAGCTGAATTAATTAAATCTTGATAAAGTTGTTTTGCTTTTGGATCTTCGAGACCATTCGCTATCTGCTGTAAGTCTTGAGATGGAACTTTTTGTTGACGTGCCTCCATGACAGTATAAGCAACTTTTTTCACCACATTACAAATCTCGGGATCACTTACGTTTTCGTTGGCATGACAACTTAAAGACAAAAAACCAAGAAGAAACAATTTAAACTTCATGACCCTACCTTATCTTTATAGTTTAAAACGAATGACAGAATTTAATTATTAAAAAGAAATAGAAAATTTCTCACTATTTCTTTTTAAAAGATCACGCTGGATTAATTACGTAAAAATAAATAATGAGCCCACCCAATACGGTTGAAGCAATTGTTAAGTATGTACCGACTGTATTAAAACTCTGTAAGAATTTCAAGATTTCCATATCTAGAACCCCCTAAATTAGCGACTATAAAAACAAAATGAAATTTATCACAACTCAATAATGCCAATCAATTCACATTTGTCGGATTTTTTGAGATTTAAAACATCAATTGACTTATTGATTACAACTAATCGCAAAGGCTTCTTTATAGTAGTCAGTTGCACTCTTCAAATCTAACAACAATTTTTCTTCGGTATAAGGTTTGGGTGAAATTTTTATTAATGCGGGCATATATTGGGTTTTATAAACTTCCGGATAATCATGGCACAAGATTTTGACTTTAACTTCTTGTGGTGTTTTCGGATTATCCAATTGATCTAAAAACTCTCCGATTTTACGGTCAGACTCTTCAAATTGAGCTTTATAGTCAACTTCAGCAGCTTCAGGCTCAGCTTGTTTTGTGCACCCACCAAGTAGCAATACGGCGCTTATTGTAATGGTTAAAATTTTTAACTTCATAGGCTTAACAATTTCATATTCATCTTTTTAAATATTCTTAACTTATTAAATGTAAATAAATACTGGTAATACGTAAAGAAATAGAAGATTTTATCGTTAAAAGAAGATCTATCACCTCTGTTTAAGGCAATTAACCAAATAAATTTAATGTTATCTTCCAATTACTCTTCTATTTCCATAAAGCTATAAAAAAATAGGTATAATTTTGCACGACTGATCTCAAATCTTTGTTAGATTTACATATGAATGAACTTGGTTTTATTAGAAAAAATTTAAGATCTAAAAGACGCTCTTTAACTCTCTTTGAGCAAAAACAAGCTCAGCTTAATGTTCTCCATCATTTAAGTACGCTTGCTATTTTTCATACATCAAAAAAAATTGGTTTATATTTACATGCCTTTGGAGAGGTTCATACAGAACTTCTCATAAAGCTGTGTTTTCAAAAAAATAAAAAAGTTTATTTACCGATGATTTGTTCTATGAGTCAACGTCTAGTTTGGGTAAAAATATCTAGAAACCAATATTTAAATCGACGTTTTTCTCATCATCCATTGGGCATGAAAGAACCCATGGCAACTCGAGGAGAACATGTATCAAAAATTGATTTACTGTTAATACCACTTTTAGCTTGTGATCAATACGGTACGCGTATTGGTATGGGAGGCGGCTATTATGACCGCACATTGGCAAGTGCAACACATAAGCCATATCGTTTGGGTGTAGCCCATCAATTTCAATTTATTGAGCATACTTTAAAACGTCAAAGTTGGGATCAACCATTAGATGCTTTACTCACCCCTCAACATATTTATTATTTTAAAAGATAATATCAATATGAAAATTAAAAATCAGTCTTTATTTTTCATGCCTCTAAAATCATAAAAGTAACCACCCTAAGGATGGTTACTTCTACGTGACAGACCGCTTTACCAACTTATATTAACACGTCTATTTAATGCTCAACATTAAATAAGTTTTGCATTATTGTTAACCATACACTGCTTATAAATGGCATAAGAAAATGATTATTTTCTATCCGAACGCCTTTTTTCTTATATGAATATTTCATAATTATTAAGCTAAATTACTTATCCTTTCTACAAAATTTTATTCTTCTTAAGAATTAATCCATTGATTCATAATATTTTAATAAAAAAGTTGACCAAATTAGTCATTTTTTCCACATTTTCTATTGAAAGGCCCTTGTAATTTTTAAAATACACATCACTATAAAAACATGGCAACCTCGTTGTCACTCATTAGGAGTGCCCATGTCTGAACTTATTATGAATGAAAAAACTGACTTAGAGCCTCAGGTTCCAAGTGTATTACCACTTTTAGCGTTACGCGATGTAGTGGTTTATCCACACATGCAAATTGCGTTATTCGTGGGTCGTGAAAAATCGATCAATGCAGTTGATGTGGCTCGTAACAGTGACAATTTAGTATTTGTAGTTGCGCAAAAAGATTCGCTTACAGAAGATATTGATCACGATAACCTTTATCAGTACGGAACTGTCGCTAAGATTGTTCAGGTCGTAAATCATGAAAATGATGAAAACTGTATCAAAGTACTGATTGAAGGGTTACAGCGCTCTAAGCTTGAAAAAATTATCGATGAAGATAGCCATTTGACTGCTGAACATAGCTTAAGTCCAATGACAATTGACGTAGATAAAGCTACCCAAGAAACTCGTTTACAAGAGTTACGTACTTTATTTGCTCAATATGCTGAAGCAAAATTACGTAATGCACGTGAACTGGTTGCAGCTGCTAATAAAATTGAAGACTTACTACAACTTATGTTCTTCGTGGCAACACGTGTGCCTCTAAATATTGAAATTAAACAGAAGTTTTTAGAGTACGATGAGTTTGAAGCACATTTACAAGAGCTTATGAGCTACTTGGTGAATCAATCTGCTGAACAGCAAATTGAACAAACTTTGCATGACAGCGTAAAACGCCAAATGGAAAAAAATCAACGTGAATACTTTCTAAATGAAAAAATGAAAGTTATTCAACGTGAACTTTCTGACATGAATGGCGGCGCAGAAGATGACGTTGCTGAAATAGAAAAACGTCTTGCTGAAGCTGATTTACCTGAACACGTACGTAAAAAAGCTGAAGCTGAGTTCCGTAAGCTTAAAGCAATGCAACCTGCATCTAGTGAAGCGGCTGTTGTACGTAACTATCTAGAAGTAATTTTAGATACGCCGTGGAATAAAGCGAGCAAAGTCAGCATTAACCTTGCGAAAGCTCAGGAAATTCTTGATACAGATCATTACGGCTTAGATGACGTTAAAGATCGTATTGTTGAATACTTAGCTGTTCAGTCACGTGTTAAAAAACTCAAAGGCCCGATTCTATGTTTAGTAGGACCTCCTGGTGTAGGTAAAACTTCACTTGGTGAATCAGTTGCAAAAGCAACAGGTCGTGAGTTTGTTCGTATGGCACTCGGTGGCGTACGTGACGAAGCTGAAATTCGTGGTCACCGTCGTACTTATATTGGTGCGATGCCAGGTAAAATCGTGCAATCTTTAACAAAAGTTGGCGTGAAGAACCCTCTGTTCTTACTCGACGAAATTGACAAGATGGCACAAGACTACCGTGGTGATCCAGCTTCCGCATTGCTTGAAGTACTTGATCCATCACAAAACAGTAAATTCAACGACCATTATTTAGATCTTGATCTTGACCTGTCTGAAGTGATGTTCATTTGTACAGCAAACAGCATGAATATTCCTGAAGCATTGCTTGACCGTATGGAAGTTATTCGTCTACCGGGTTATACCGAAGATGAAAAAGTGAACATTGCTGAACGTTACCTTGTTCCGAAAGCGATTAAGAACAACGGTCTACGTCCAAAAGAGTTAACAATTCATGAAGAAGCAATTCGTGATATTGTTCAGCGCTATACACGTGAAGCTGGTGTACGTAGTTTAGAACGTGAAGTGTCTAAAATTGCGCGTAAAGTGGTAAAAGAAGCCGTAAGTAAAAAGTCTAAAAACTTACAACTTGATGTTACCTCTACCAATCTTCCAGAATACTTAGGTCCACATAAGTTTGACTTTGGTATTGCAGAAGATGAAGCGCAAGTAGGACGCGTAAATGGTCTAGCTTGGACATCTGTAGGTGGTGAGTTACTTACCATTGAAGTTGCAGCTGTAAAAGGTAAAGGTAAATTCATTACTACCGGTTCACTCGGTGATGTCATGAAAGAATCTATTACTACAGCAATGACTTTAGTACGTACACGTGCCGATGAGCTAGGTATTGAAGCTTCTCGTTTTGAAGAAACTGATGTACACGTTCATTTACCAGAAGGTGCAACACCAAAAGATGGTCCATCTGCTGGTTTAGCGTTAACCACTGCCCTTGTATCAGCATTTACAGGTATTGCGATTCGTCCCGATATTGCAATGACTGGTGAAACAAGTTTAGGTGGTCGTGCAATGCGTATTGGTGGCTTAAAAGAAAAACTTCTTGCAGCACACCGCGGTGGAATCAAACTTGTATTTATTCCACAAGATAACGTTCGTGATTTGGCAGAAATTCCAGCCAATGTTAAAGAAGGTTTAGAAATCAAAGCTGTAAAAAGTATTGATGACATCTTGCCTTTAGCATTAGTGTCAATGCCAAAGCCTTTACCAAAAACACCGATTGTAAAACCGGTGGAAGGTTCAAAAGCAGCACGTCACTAATTAAAATGTGAAAAAAAGAGAGCTTCGGCTCTCTTTTTTTTGTTACACAATTTGATTGAAAAATATCCAACCATCCTCATAATAGGTATTAAGAGTACTTAATTAAATTAAGTATTCTTCGTTATCTATTATCTTTATAGATAGCCTTGTTTTTATTCTCTATGATCATCTGAACTCCAGACAGATGATCATTTGATCGCAGTCCAACATCGTTTTTTGGACTGCGTTTTTTATGCCTATTTACTACCACGAACTTACCTTTTCCTCAGGTATAATGCCCAAGCTGTTTTGAATGAATAGATAATATGAAAATTCGTATTCTGACCATTGGTCAAAAAATGCCTGCTTGGGTTCTCACTGGTTTTGAAGATTATTTCAAACGCATCCAACCTTTTGTGCAAACTCAAGTCATTGAACTTCCTATGGCCAAACGTGGTAAGAATGATTCAGAAGCAGATATTTTAAAATATTGCCAAATTGAAGGCGAAAGTATTCTAAATGCGTTAAAACCGAATGAAACTTTAATTGCCCTAGAAGTTGGTGGTCGAGAACTTAGTACAGAAAAGCTGGCTGACACCATGAAACAATGGATGCTTGAAGGCAATGATGTAGTACTCGCGATTGGTGGCCCAGATGGTTTGTCGGATCAAGTACGCAAAGCTGCTGCATGGCATTGGTCACTCTCAAAACTAACCATGCCTCACCCTTTGGTACGTGTATTATTAATTGAGCAACTCTATCGAGCGATGACTATTAATCATAATCACCCCTATCATCGTGCATAAAAACAACAACCGTTTCATTTTAGGAACAAACCGTTGAAATCAGAATACTTTTAACATGTCCTGATTTTGGCATAATGACTATTATTCTGCTTTTCAACTCAGGTGTAATGCAATGGAACTACAAACCCTTCCTGGACTGTTTATTTCACATGGTTCACCCATGCTTGCACTTGACCCAGAACAAGTAGGGCCTGCTCTACACCGTTTAGGTACAAATCTTCCCACACCAAAGGCAATCATTGTGATGTCTGCACATTGGGAGAGTAAAGCACTTGAAGTGTGTATTTCGACTCGTCCTGAAACATGGCATGACTTCCGCGGTTTTCCTAAAGAGCTATACGAAATTCGCTACAGCGCACCGGGGCAGCCAGAGCTCGCCGAAGAAATCTTAAAATTACTGGCAGATGCTCATTTTGTTGCACATGCGAATAGCACCCGTCCTCGTGACCATGGCGTATGGATGCCTCTATTACATATGTATCCTGACGCAGATATTCCTGTGGTCGAAATTTCTTTGCCAACAAATTTAAGCGCACAAGAAATTTATCGTATAGGACAGACTCTCGCGCCTTTACGCGACAAACAAATTTTACTCATTGGTTCAGGCAGTATTACCCATAATCTTGCAGAGTTATCTTGGCAAGGAGACAACTCTAAAGTTCCTGAATGGGCTTCAACTTTTAGAAATGCTATTGTTAATAAACTTACACATCAAGATTATGATGGCGTACTCGAATGGCAGTCATTGCCTTATATAAAACGTAATCACCCAACCCTTGAACATTTTGCACCTTTGTTTTTTGCTATGGGTACAGGTAATCGCTTTACGATTGTTCACAGCAGCTTCACAATGGGCTCACTAGGCATGGATATCTATCGTTTTGATTAATTATTAGCAAATACCCCTTTTTTCGAGGTATACCATTATTTTTGTTGAAAATTAGAATAACTTACAAACTTATACATTTTAAAAACCGAAACAATCAAATGTTTACATTTTCTTTTTTTAAGAATGTTTTAAGCTTACTGCTGTTGTTTTTTTACTTGAAGTTTTTTAAATGAAAATTAAATATTTAATTCTTGCGTTATTACCTTTTTCTTTGATGGCGTGTCAAACTGTTACAAATACTCCTGCTCCAATTGTATCTGAGCAACAACAAAACCTTGCAACCACTTTAGGTGAATATGCTTGGACTTATCAAAATGTAAAAGCTTCTAAACCACTTGTAGTTAATTTTAATGCAGACGGCCAACTAAATATTAATACAGGTTGTAACGGTCAGGGTGGTACTTGGAAGGTTGAAGGTAACCAACTTGTTACCTCTAGTCTTGTTTCCACCATGATGGCTTGCCAAGATGACTTGATGAAGCAAGAGCAACTCTCTACTAGCCTCTTTAGTGAAGCAAAATTACCAATCGAAATTAGCAACAATAATGGTCAGGTGATTTTAAGCGTGACAGATAAAACTGGTCAAAAGCACATTTTCCAAGGTCAAAAAGCAGTTAATACTCAAGCTTTAACAGATTATTCTTGGTCTTATCAGCCTGAAAATACAAAAAAACCAATCGTTCTTAACTTTACCAATGACCGTTTATCTATCGCAACAGGTTGTAACCGCCAAGGAACAACTTGGAAAGTTGAAAATAATACGATTGTAACGGCTGACGTAATGTCAACTATGATGGCGTGTGAACCTGCTTTAATGAAACAGGAACAATTCTCTAGCAGCCTCTTCCAAAAACGTGCGATTCCATTTGAACTCAATACAACAAATGTTGATCAACCAACATTAACTGTTGTTGATGCGCAAGGTCAAAAATATACTTTCACAGGTAAAATGACACCTGAAGCAAAATATCAATCTGAAGGGAAAACTGTTTTCCTAGAAGTTGCTCCACAAACTAAATCATGTACTGGTGTAGCACCACAAACATGTATGCAAGTTCGTGAAATTAAATATGATGACAAAGGTGTTAAAACTTACGCTGACAAAAACTGGTCATTATATTATGGTCAAATTGAAGGTTTTGAACATAATCCAGACCAACGCGTAATTTTACGTGTAAAACGTTTTGAAGTGAAAAACCCAGCAGCAGACCAATCTAGCCTAGCAGATGTGTTGGATATGGTTGTAGAGCAAGAGTTAGTTAAAAAACCTAAAAAATAAGTTTTTAGACTAAAAAAATCCGATGCTTATGCATCGGATTTTTTATTTCTATTCTTAGAAAATACCTTGAGCAAGCATTGCATCAGCTACTTTTACAAAGCCTGCAATATTGGCACCATCAACATAGTTAACTGTACCGTCTTCTTTGGTACCGTATCTTACGCAATTGGCATGAATGTCTTTCATAATTGCATGTAGACGCTCATCGACCTCAGCATGTGTCCAGCTTAAACGAATTGCATTTTGAGACATTTCTAAACCAGACGTTGCTACACCACCCGCATTTGATGCTTTTCCTGGTGCATACAAAATTTTAGCTTCAATAAAGTGTTCAACAGCTTCAAGTGTAGATGGCATATTAGCACCTTCAGCGACACAAATTACGCCATTTGCAATAAGCGTTTTAGCATCTTCACCTGTTAATTCATTTTGCGTAGCACATGGTAAAGCAATATCAACAGGAATATGCCAAGGCGTTTTTCCTTCAAAATATTCAAAACCATGTTTAGAAGCAAACTCAGAAATACGGCCACGTTTAATGTTTTTAAGATTCATGACTTCAGTAAGCAATTCATCTGTAAAACCATTTTTTACATAAACTGTTCCGTTAGAGTCAGACAAAGTAACAACTTTTGCCCCTAAGAACATAGCCTTCTCTGCCGCATATTGCGCAACATTACCCGAACCAGAAACAGAGACTGTTTTGCCAACGAAAGACTGCCCACGTGCTTTTAGCATTTCTTCTGCAAAATAAACCGTACCATAGCCAGTTGCTTCTGGGCGCATTAAGCTACCACCAAATGAAATTCCCTTACCAGTAAAGACACAAGCGGTGTCATTACTTAGCTTTTTCATCATGCCTGCCATGTAACCGACTTCACGCGCACCGACGCCAATATCCCCTGCTGGAATATCAGTATTCGGTCCTAAATGACGGTATAGCTCAATCATTAATGCCTGACAGAATCGCATAATTTCAGCATCAGATTTACCTTTAGGATCGAAATCTGAACCACCTTTCCCCCCACCCATTGGTAAGGTTGTAAGTGAGTTTTTAAAAGTCTGCTCAAAACCTAAAAACTTTAAAATTGATAGATTGACCGATGGATGGAAACGCATTCCACCTTTGAATGGACCAATTGCTGAATTGTATTGAACACGGAAAGCTCTGTTAACTTGAGTCTGACCTTGATCATTCATCCATGAAACACGAAATTGAATAACTCGCTCTGGTTCAACAAGACGCTCTAACAATCCCTGCTCTGCATACTCTGGATTTTTTTCAATAAATGGCCACAAACTCGTCATAACTTCTTCGACAGCTTGCAAAAATTCAGGTTGATGCGGATCACGCGCTTGCACGTAATTCAGGAATTCATTCAGATTGTTGTATTTCAATGCACGGTCCTCAGCATAGTCATGAATTAAATTGGTGCAATACATTATTAAATGCATCATTTAGCAGCAAAATATTAAATCTCTTTCCATCAATTTTAACAATAGTTATTTTAAATTATTTTATTTAGCTTAATTATCAAAAACTTATTCTTAGGAAAACTACTCAAAGATAAGAAATAGTAATTTAACTCTTCACTTTTATTGATCTATTATTGTGCGATATTGGCTACATTTTAGGTCAATTAAAAACCCGATAAATTCGTTAAAATCCATTGACCTTACTTAGGTTTTTCTTCATTATCGCATCGTTTTAACCAACCTATTTGCCCACTATGAATTCATCTATTTCTCTCATACGCGAGATTGATGCGTTATTACCACAAACACAATGTGGTCTATGTGGACATCGTGATGGATGTCTACCCTACGCAAAGTCGATTGCTGAAGGTGAAGAAGCAAATAAATGTGTTCCAGGTGGTCAACCTGTTGCTGATGCACTCGCAAATCTACTCAATCGTCCTCTATTAACCGCTGAAACTAGCGTATGGCCTGTACAAACGGATGGTCGTCCACAGCGAATGAAAGCGATTATTCGTGAGGATGAATGTATTGGCTGCACCAAATGTATTAGTGCTTGCCCTGTAGATGCTATTATTGGCAGTGGTAAGCTCATGCATACTATCTTGGCCGACTTATGTACGGGTTGTGAGTTATGTATTCCACCTTGTCCAGTAGATTGCATTGATCTGGTTGAAGATACACAAGCCTTACCCAATGAACAACAGCGTGCCGCAGAACAAAATGATTTAAGGCAACGCTACTACTCACATATTCAACGTGAAGAAAAGCGTCGCAGTCACCGTAAAGGGCCTGTGGTACGTGCTGAAATTGACACTCAACTGTTTGCGCAGTTTTCTCAGGCACTTGATGAACTACCTTCTATTGAGCTCATCGAAAAACCTAAAGAAGCTGTGTTAACTGATGCAAAAACTACAATTGAGTTAGCCAAAATCCGCACCCAAATTAAGAAACTGGAAAAACAGCTCGGTGTGCGTGAAGATGCTAAAAAGCGTCTTCAACTCGAAGAACTACAACAGCAGCTTATGCAACTACAGGAGGTCTGAATGGCTGTCAAAAATATGACGAAAAAGCAGATTCAAATTTTCTTTGAACGCCTTCGCGAACAACGGCCGTCTCCTCAAACCGAGTTAAAATACTCATCCTCTTTTGAGTTACTCATTGCAGTTATGTTGTCAGCTCAAGCCACCGACGTAAGTGTGAATAAGGCAACTGATAAACTCTACCCAGTGGCGAACACGGCTGAGAAAATCTATAACTTGGGCGTAGATGGCTTAAAGGAATATATTAAAACAATTGGTCTTTATAACGCTAAAGCCGAAAATGTCATTAAGACCTGTAAGATTTTAATGGAGCAATTTAACGGTGAAGTTCCAAGCAACAGAAAAGACTTAGAGGCCTTGCCAGGTGTGGGGCGTAAAACCGCAAATGTTGTTTTAAATACAGCTTTCGGACAACCTACCATGGCCGTCGATACGCATATTTTTCGAGTTGGAAATCGAACTGGCTTAGCCGTAGGTAAAAATGTACTTGAAGTTGAGCACCGTTTAATTAAGGTCATTCCTAAAGAATTTATTTTAGATTCACATCACTGGCTCATATTACACGGCCGTTATTGTTGTATAGCTCGTAAACCTAAATGTTCTGAATGTGTGGTTGCTGATGTTTGTAACTGGCCTGACCGTTTTGAATTTGGCGCGCAAAAACAAATTGCTATTAAAAATATTGAAACTTAAAAATATGGTTGGGTATGTTACCTATACCCAATCAATCTTACTTTAGACGCTTTTTCTGATTACGCTCTTCTTTTGCTTGTTTTTGTACCTGCCTAAGCATTTTATAGCTCTGATAACCCAAAAATATGACGAGTGCCAGACTTAGCAATACCACCAAAATCAATATGATTTTCATATTGTTCTCCTGCACTAAATGAAAGAAAAGAGCCCTCATAATGAGAGCTCCTTGTCACAAATAATATTTTAATTATTTGTCTAAAATGTTAAATAAATCTTTTTGCACATCTTCAATTGTACGTAAGCCATCAAGCTTGTCATAAGTCGGCGCATTCTCACCAGATGCAGCACGACTTTGATAGAAACCAACCAATTGTTCAGTCTCTGTATGATAAGACGCTAAACGTTTACGAATCGTTTCTTCTTGATCATCTGGACGTTGAACAAGGTCTTCACCAGTTTCATCATCTTTACCTTCCACTTTAGGTGGATTGTAAACTGTATGGTAAACACGGCCAGAAGCTGGATGCTGACGACGACCAGAAAGGCGTTGTACGATTTCTTCATCAGGAACATCAATTTCAATCACGTGATCAATGCTAATCCCTTCTTTTTCCAAAGCTTCAGCTTGTGGAATAGTACGTGGGAAACCATCGAAAATGCAGCCATTTGCACAGTCAGGTTGAGCAATACGTTCTTTTACTAAACCGATAATAAGTTCATCTGAAACCAAACCACCAGATTCCATTACACTTTTAGCTTTTAGACCTAATTCAGTACCTTCACGAATTGCAGCACGGAGCATATCACCGGTTGAAATTTGTGGGACATTGTAGCGCTTACAGATCAACTGAGCCTGAGTCCCTTTGCCTGCCCCAGGTGGTCCGAGTAAGATAATGCGCATAAAAAACATCCTCATTTAAAACAATGAATGTGAAGCCTGGCAGAAAAAGTCTCGTTAATCTTCAATAGATTCTGCCCGACGTCGAATTATAAGAAAGCCACAAACAAATGTATTGTACCAGCAATAAATCCGGTTACCCCACCTAATACAATAAGAATCCACTCATCCTCCTGAAATGCAGGACGCAATAAATTCTGAAACTCTTTTGGTGTCAGTTCGCGAATACGCTCTTTAAACATTTGAAAAATCTTCTGTGCCCGGCTTGCGTTTAGTGCAGGGTCACATACGGGTCCCATCGTAATTTCAATTGAACGATCAATCAAGTCCGTCTTTAATCTTGCGTACTCTCTAGGTCCTAAAGAAAGCTGTAAAGATGTACGAACTAACGGTGTTTCCATAATTTCGTTAATATGACGCTTCACAATGCGGCGGGTTTTATCTTTACGTGGCCCGTACATCATTTCGGTCATAATCGACTTTAACGTAATCAAATCTTCTGTTACTACGCTTGAAAACACATCAGAAACTTCTTCTTGACGCTTCATAAAAGCACCTTGGACATTATAAGTGCCAATTCGAAGAACGGGTACAATCCAAGGGAACTTACGATCTTTTGTTAATCTAAAAAACTGTGGGTAACGAATATAATGTGGCTCAAGAGGGTTAAACACCATCCAGATTGCAATCCAGTTCGTTAAAAACCCCCAAATCGCAGCCCAAAACGGGACTGTCCAGTGCCAAGGTACGACAAACCAGACAATCATTTGGAAAATACCAAAGAACATTCCAATTAAAGCACTTATATGCCAAATAAAGTTGATTTCTTTCTGCCCAACTTTTAAGAACATACGTACCATCAAACGGCGATCACCTTCCATCTGAGTCACGACCATTTCACGCATATTAACCAGTGACTCGACGTTCATGGTCAGCTCAGTCACTAATTCTCTTAATACACCTGGTAATTGTTTATGCGCCTGAGCATAAATACGGCGTTTAATTGAATAAGGTAAGTTTTCCCAAAGCACAGCATTACGATCAATCATGACTTCATCAATCAGATGCTCAAGTTCAAACCCAACCTGCTCACCAATAATGCGTGCCATATCTTCAGGATCCATTGCTTCTAAAAATTCACGCAATGAACCTAATTTAGATAAAGTATTGTCGGTAATAATGCCCGAGATACGCCCGGCTTTACGTGGCACAATGCCTTGCCAACCGACTGGTAATGGACCTAAGTGGAAACCCCAAAATTTGATTGGGTAGAACACCATTTTTAAAGCCATCCATACGTGTGCCCATGTGACAAAGGCAGTAACTGGAATAATACTTAAAACGGCCCAAAAATCAGGTCTGTGTAAAAAGGTCTGCCACAATCCACTGACGTACTCTAACATGTAAGACTCTCGTATTTATTTGTGCTCTGCTTATGGCGAGTTAACGATAAACTGCTTTGTTTTATAAACCAAAACTTAGAGAATAAGAAAATTGAATTTGTGGTTTAGTATCTGCGGCAACATTCCCATTTTGGTCAGTCAACTTTTCCGCTGCACCAATACCCACACTAAAAGTACTAATTCTTTCTGAATTCAACAATACATAGGCTAAATCGACACCAGCGCCTAAACGGGATTTATAATCTCCATCGACCTCTTTACTATCGAGATGCCCAGCATAAAAACCGATATAGTAACCATTTTTATCTGTGCCGGTAAGATAATAAGGGTATCGAAACCCAACTTGGCCACCAGCAGTTTTATCACCATTCAAAAAAGCGCCAACTTTTGCATAGGCAATACCATAAGGGTTTACCCATTCGCCGTTTAGATGTAATAGTTTTTGTGTAAACCCTGCGCCCACATTCCACGTAGATGCTGTGTGTCCTGCTAATTTTGCTTCTGGAAGAAACGAATAGTCTTGAGCATGAGCCCAACTACTTACCGTCAAAACTGCAAGTAAGGGATAAATTTTTCTCATTATTTTCTCCATTTTCCCTAATCGTATTGTGAGAACAACCCTATTCTATTGAATGAGAGACTTTAACAGAATTATTTTGCTTCTTATATACAAGTATCTACAATTTTATTGTCTGCAAAGTCAAAACGTATCTTATTAAAAGGCAATGAAACTTTGAAAATTATGCAATATTTTAAGCTCTCTTGCGTTAGAATAAGCAGCTATTTTTCTACCCTATGTCATTAAGTCGATCCTTATGAAGCAGCACTTTCCTTTAAAAGATATCCAGCAAGAAAAGCGCATTTATCGAGGACGAATCTTTTTTGCCATAGGTCTGGTTATCATTTGCTTATTAGTGTTGATTAGCCGATACGCTTATTTGCAAATTTTTCACTACGACGAATTCTCTACCGCATCTGACAAAAACCGAATTCGTTTGCAGCCACTTCCACCTGCTCGTGGTTATATCTATGACCGAAATGGTGTATTACTTGCAGATAATTATCCTGTTTTTACAGCAACTTTAAGTAAAACAGATGTAGAAGATGCCGACCATGTTGTTGAGCAGCTACAGCCTATTTTAGATCTAACACAAGAAGATATTGATCGTTTTAAAAGTCGTATAAAAACTGCTCGAAAAACTGAACGTGTCGCAATTAAACTTAATCTAACCGAAGCCAATATTGCCAAGTTCAGTGAAGCTAAATATAAATTTCCCGGCGTAAGAATCGAAACACAAATGACCCGTTATTATCCGCATGGTGAGTTATTTGCTCATGTGATTGGTTATGTAGGGCGTATTAATGATAAAGAATTAAAAAGTATTGATAAAGATTTATATGCTGGAACCAACCTGATTGGAAAGATTGGTGTTGAAAAAAGCTATGAAGATTTGCTACACGGAACACCGGGTTATGAGTCTGTTGAAGCAGATGCCCACAGTAATATATTGCGCCATTTAGGCCGTAAAGACCCCACTCGCGGGAATGACCTCTATTTATCTTTAGATTATGGTTTACAAGCGGTTGCGTCTCAACAGCTCGCAGGTCGTCGTGGTGCTATTGTCGCCATCGACCCTCGTACTGGCGAAATTCTGGCTTTAGTATCTAGTCCAAGTTTCAACCCTAATTTATTTGTGACTGGTATTAACCATAAAGATTATAGTTCTTTACGTGATAGTTTAGATCAACCACTTTATAACCGTGCTGTACAAGGTGCATATCCACCCGGTTCTACCATTAAACCAATGGAAGCCATGGGCGGTTTACACTACGGTATTGTAAACTGGTCAACAGCAATTTCTGACCCGGGTTACTTCCATTTACCCGGTGATTCTCATAAATTCCGCGACTGGAAAAAATCTGGTCATGGCATCGTAAACATGCATAAAGCCATCATTATGTCATGTGATACCTATTTTTATATTCTTGCCCACCAAATGGGTATTGATCAAATGAACCAATGGATGCGTCAATTTGGGTTCGGCCAAAAAACAGGTGTTGATTTACCAAGTGAAAGTGAAGGTCTTTATCCAAATCCTGAATGGAAAATGCGTACTCGCAAAGCCAAATGGATGAAAGGTGAGACTATTTCTGTAAGTATTGGTCAAGGTGCGTTTACAGCTACCCCCTTACAACTTGCTATGGCGACTGCAATTACAGCCAACCATGGTTCTCATGTCACTCCTCACGTTTTACGTTCAACTCATGGTGCAAAACCATTTACCGTTCGTAATGCGCCTGATGGCAAAATCAATTTCAACGGAACGGATGAAGACTGGATTCAAATGCGCGATGCCATGGTTGATGTAATTCAATCAGGTACTGGCCGAGGCATTCGTACACCTCTCTATCAAATTGCAGGAAAGACAGGAACTGCGCAGGTTAAAAGTATTGCACAGGGTAAACGTTACAATGAATCAGCCCTAAGCGAACGCCAACTTGACCATGGTTTATTCGTTGGCTTTGCACCAGCCGACAAACCAGAAATTGCGATTGCGGTGATTTGGGAAAATGGTCGTCATGGGGGTTCTGCTGCCCAACTAGCAAAACCTATTTTTGATTATTGGTTATTAACTCGTAAGAAAAACCCGATTCGACCAGCAAATCATCAAGTTAATGGTGGATTGATGACCGCAGGAATTAAGCCAGGTGAACTCTCAAACGGCGGTGAAAGCTCTAGTCCAGCACCAGCCACCTCAGCATCAACACCACAAGCTACACCAGCTCGCTCTGCAACGAATGAGGTTGAGGATTAATGAAAAATCAATTACGCATTATTGGTGGCGAATGGAAAAGAAGAGTACTTCCATTTGCCAGCATTGATGGTTTACGCCCAACGCCGGACCGTGTACGCGAGACTCTATTTAACTGGCTCATGTGGGATATTCAAAATACCCAAGTTCTTGATGTCTGCACAGGTTCAGGTGCTTTAGCTTTTGAAGCTCTGTCACGTGGTGCCGCTTCTGTTTATATGATTGAACCTGATAAAACTCAAGCACGTTTTTTAAAAGATAATATTCAATTATTAAAAGCTCAGAACTGTCATTTAATCAATGCAACTGCACAACAAGCTTTACCCCGCTTAAAAGAGCAATTTGATGTTGTCTTTTTAGATCCACCTTATAGTCTTAATTTATGGCAAGAGCTTGCCGAATTAGCAGACCCTCTCATTAAAACCAATGGTTATATTTATGTTGAAGCTGACCGTGATTTGTCCCAACTTCAACTTCCTACTACTTGGCAACAAGTCAAAACAACCAAAGCCGGTACAGTTCACTCAGGTCTTTATCAGAAAGTAGCTAAATAAAAAGGTAGCCTAAAGCTACCTTTTACCTATGAAGTTATAACTAACTCAATCCAATAACAGCAACAATTGCCGCACAAGCACCTACAATTTTTTTGCCATAGGGCACATATCGTGTAAGCACAGCACCCAATGCTAGTCCACCACAGTAAATTAAAGCCATAGCTGTGACCATACCTGCAACCAAAGCAATAATATGCCCTGCATGCGATAATTCGACGCCATGAGCCATACCATGAAAACTTGCAAGCAAAGCAGCGGCGATAGGTAAAACACGATTTGATTTTGTCCATAGCGCAATTGCTGTCACAACTAAAGAAGCAACAATCCCATATTCAGCAACATTTGCAGGTACTAAACCTTGAGCACCGATTAAAAAGCCTACAATTAGGGTAACACTCAAAGTAATGATACCCGCAATTTTCCATTGTTTAGCTGCTGACCAGAGTAAAACGCCAAAAGCTAAGGCCATGACTAAATGATCTAAACCAGTAAATGGATGAATAAAGCCTGCCATAAAACCCGAATGTGCATGGTCATGCCCCGGGTGTGCCATTGCAAGTGTAGGTAACAATGCAAGGAGCCCTATGCCCCATTTTTTAATGAAGTCCATAATCTCTCCTTAAGCTTTAAACAGCCCTTGTTTCTCAATAAATTGAATGATTTCTTCAAGACCATCTTGTGTTTTCATATTTGAAAATAAGAATGGCTTTTCCCCACGCATGCGTTTCGCATCTTGATCCATAACATCAAGGTTTGCACCGACCATTGGTGCAAGGTCAGTTTTATTAATAATCAGTAAATCTGACTTGGTAATGCCTGGCCCACCTTTACGAGGGATTTTTTCTCCACCCGCTACATCAATTACATATAGCGTTAAATCAGAAAGTTCCGGACTAAATGTAGCAGCCAAATTATCACCACCACTTTCAATAATAATGAGCTCTAAACCTTCAAACTTTTCACATAAATCATCAATTGCAGCCAAATTAATTGAAGCATCTTCACGAATTGCAGTATGTGGGCAACCACCTGTTTCGACACCAACGATACGATCTGGTGACATGGCTTCATGACGAGTTAAAAAATTGGAATCTTCTTTGGTATAAATATCATTCGTCACTACAGCCATATTGTATTTATTACGCAAAGCAAGGCATAAATTGAGCGTAAGTGCAGTTTTACCCGAACCTACCGGACCACCAATTCCGACCCTTAATGGACTACGTTCTGTCATGATTTTTATCCTTTTATTTCCTAAAATTAAGATCTGAATAACCGTGAATATTGTGTTTCATGTTGCATACTCAGCATGGCGTAACGAGGTAAAGCGCTGCTCAATTGCTCATCTTTAAGTTTTAAGGCTTTCTCTATTGCTTGTGGTACCAAACCATGTAAATGCCATAAAATTCTTTGTCCAGCCATTTGCCCTAAAGGTACGGTTTTTACCGCAGCCAAAACCTGATTTTCTAGAACAGTAAAAGTGTAGGCTGTAAGCACATCAGCGTCTTTAAGCTCAAGTCGACCACAGAGCTGTGCATAGACAGGCACAAAACCAAACTGCTTTTTAACCTCAACCGTTTTTTTTAAAACATCTCTAATCCACGCATTTAAAGAAAATGCCAACTGCTGAGACTCTGCCAAAAGCTCTTTACTTTCTCGGCTTGCTCTATATAAATTTGCCCAAACCAAAAATTGATCTTGATCATCATGATGCTGCATGAGACGTTTCAGTACTGGCAGTTCAAACCGCACTAACAGCATTTCAAGCACTTCTTCGAAATAAGCAATTGCCGACGTTTCATCGTGTATTAAGCCAATATCAATGGCTGTTTCTACACCTTGTGAATAACAATATGCTCCAACTGGCAATGCCGTAGAAGACAGTGTCAGCAATTGAAGTAATTGCGCTGCGTTATGAATGGACATGGTGCAAAGCTTTGATTGGGCTTAAGCGGTGGTCATGGCTATGCTGCGCATAAGCACCACTTTCAGGTTCAAATGGATGATCAGTTTCTGAAACTGTAAGCCCTAGCCCTTCTACCATTTCTGCAAGAACATGATCAGGTTCAAAATATAAAGCAGTAGGCGTCAGCATTAATGGCACATGTCTGTTACCGAGGTGATAGGCTGCTTTAAGCAAATCAAAATCGTTTGCAGCAATCACTTGCATTAAACGTTCAGGTTTAGCATCAACACGTAATATGTCGCCATCATTCGTCGCAATATATGAGCCACTTCGCAAAATGCCTGTACGCGGTAAATCAGCGCCCACATCTATGCCATTGGCTAAAGTCGCTCGAAACCGTGATTTTTGACGTGTATCAAAAGTGAGTTCAACCGTTTCAAATGTCTGATCAGGAGAAATGTGTTCAAGACGTTGGGTATAAATTTTCATGTAGTTTCTCTCTCCTTTATTTATTTTTTGCATTGCCATCTACATATAAGCGGATGGGAAATATCTTCATAAAATTAACTAAAACAAAAAATAACGCTGAGCCATTGGTAACACTTCAGCTGGTTCACAGGTTAATAGCTCTCCGTCTGCCCTCACTTCATAGGTTTCAGGATGAACCTGCATGACTGGACAATAAGTATTGTGTTTCATATCAGCTTTCGTAATTGCACGCGTATTTTTACAAGGGCTAATCAACTTTTTCAGATTTAGCTTTTCAGCAACTTTTTCATCAATCGCAGCTTGAGATAAAAAGGTAATACAGGTGTTATGCACACCACGCGGATAAGCGCCAAACATTGGACGGTAATGCACTGGTTGAGGTGTCGGAATTGAAGCATTAATATCACCCATCGGTGCTGCTGCAATCATGCCGCCTTTAATAATCATGGATGGTTTCACCCCAAAAAAGGCTGGCTTCCACAACACTAAATCAGCTAGTTTTCCGACTTCAATCGAGCCAATTTCATGACTTAAACCGTGTGTAATTGCAGGGTTAATTGTATATTTGGCAATGTAGCGTTTAACGCGATTGTTATCATGAAACTCGTTATCGCCCTCTAAAGGACCACGTTGAATTTTCATTTTATGAGCAGTTTGCCAAGTACGTAAAATCACTTCCCCCACGCGACCCATCGCCTGAGAATCAGAGGACATCATCGCAATTGCGCCTAAATCTTGCAGAATATCTTCAGCTGCAATCGTTTCACGGCGAATACGACTTTCTGCAAAAGCGATATCTTCAGCAATTGCTGGGTCTAAATGGTGGCATACCATCAGCATATCTAAATGCTCATCAATGGTATTAATCGTATAAGGTCGTGTTGGATTGGTCGAAGACGGTAAAACATTACTTTGCCCAATCGCTTTTAAAATGTCTGGTGCGTGCCCACCACCTGCACCTTCGGTATGGTAGGTATGAATCGTACGATTTTTAAATGCAGCTAAAGTTTCTTCTAAAAAACCGCTTTCATTTAAAGTATCAGTATGAATCGCCACCTGCACATCAAACTCATCCGCCACGCTTAAGCAGTTATCAATGGCTGCTGGTGTTGAACCCCAGTCTTCATGGAGTTTTAAACCAATCACCCCAGCATTGATTTGTTCACGAATTGGATCTGGCAAGCTCAAATTACCTTTACCTAGCAGACCAATATTCATTGGCAAATCGTCAATGGCCTGCAACATGGTAGCAATGTGCCAAGGTCCCGGAGTCACAGTAGTTGCAGACGTTCCTGCTGCTGGTCCGGTACCACCTCCAACCATTGTCGTTGTACCTGACATAAGTGCAGTTTCAACTTGTTGAGGACAAATCCAGTGAATGTGGGTATCAATACCACCAGCCGTTAAAATCTGCCCCTCACCCGCAATAACTTCTGTTGCAGCCCCTAAAGGAATCGTAATGTCTGGTTGAATATCAGGGTTTCCAGCTTTTCCTATTTTCCAAATGCGACCATTTTTTAAGCCCACATCAGCTTTAACAATTCCCCACCAATCCACAATTAAAGCATTAGTAATGACAGTGTCAGCGACTTGATCGGCCAAAAGTTGTGACTGCCCCATCCCATCACGGATGACTTTTCCGCCACCAAATTTAACTTCTTCACCATAAGTAGTTAAGTCTTTTTCAACTTCAATAAAGAGCTCTGTATCAGCCAAGCGAATACGATCACCCACTGTTGGACCAAACATCTCAGCATATGCACGACGTGACATTTTCATAACTTAATACTCATCTCTTTCATTATCGTTGTTATGTCTAATCCAACTTACCCATGACTCGGCCTGCAAAGCCATATACTTCTCGCTTACCCGCTAAAGCAACAAGTTCAATTTCACGACTTTGTCCCGGTTCAAAACGTATCGCTGTGCCTGCAGCAATATTTAACCGAAAGCCTTTCGCTGTTTCACGATCAAACTGTAGTGCATCATTTGCTTCATAGAAGTGAAAATGTGAACCCACCTGAATAGGCCTGTCACCAATATTCGCGACCACCACTTTTAAGATTTCTCGTCCAACATTGAGCTCAATATCTGTATCTGGAGTAATGATTTCGCCCGGAATCATATACCTCTCCTTTTTATATTTATAAAATCGGTTGATGAACAGTGACTAACTTAGAACCATCAGGAAAGGTTGCTTCGACCTGTACTTCTGCAATCATTTCAGATACTCCGTCCATGACATCTTCGCGCTTTAATAAAGTTGTACCGTAATGCATTAAGTCACTGACCGTCATACCGTCTCGCGCACCTTCAAGTAAAGCTGCTGAAATAAAAGCAATAGCTTCCGGATAATTCAGTTTTAAACCCCGAGCTTTACGGCGCTCAGCAACGAGTCCTGCTGTAAAAATGAGTAACTTATCTTTTTCTGTTGGATTGAGTTCCATATCTCTTTCCTAAATAGCATTTATATTCTTTAAGCAAAATACGTGCTCAAAAATAGCTTACTTGTTTTAAATGTTTTTTAAATACACAATTTAACGTAACTTAGGTTTTCCAAATTCTTGGAAATTCCTCTTCCAAATCAAACCAGTAACGTCTTAATCTTGCTCGTATAGCTGCAAATGCGTCATGACAATTTCGGACATCATTTCCCAAAAAACGAGCAGAAACCACATCATCCAATAATGTTAATGTGACAGGTGCTTGCATGCGCATCATCAATTCTCGAATGAGTTCTAGCTGTTGTTCTAAATAAAATGATGAACGATATTTTTCGGGAGCAACTGCCCAAAAGCTTCCCATTACTGCTTGATTGTTCATACCTAAACATGAACTAAGCCAACGGTCTTCTCCGTCAAAACACAATGTATCTGCAACCAACAATTTTTGTTCTCGCCACAATTTAAACTGGTTGTGATAACTGCCCTGAACAAAGCGCTCAGCACGCGCCTGCCGCCCAAGTACCAACATATCCCATCCAATAAAACTTGCAGCATGATCAAGATGAATATGAGTTTCTGAATGCGCTAAAGCCCCATCAAACAGCATCGTTTCTTGTGGAACCCACTCTAAAATAGACTGATCTTTCACATGCAAATGAATATGCTGAAAAGCTTGCTTCCCATTGGTTTTGTACCATTTCCCCGCTCCGGGAGTAGTCACTACCGCATGGGCTTGATCTTTGGTTTCAATTTCAAAAGTAAGATGATCTCCTCCTGCAATTCCTGCGGGTGGATGAACAATAATGGCATGACATACACCTGTTCTTTCAGGCCAGAGCATTTTTTGCACCCTAACAGGGCCATGATGTTTTCGATGACTCATTATGGTGCGTGAATTTTCAAAACAAAAACCGAGCTCGAGTTGTGCATACCAAAATGGTGCTGAAGAGTTTTTTGGAAACGGTTGTGCCTGATTCATTCTGGTTCATATGTTCAAAATAAGTGCTTAAACTTATAAGCAAAATACGCACCAAATATAAAAATAAGCCGACTGATAAAATTAGATACAATTTTTCGATTTTAATGAGCTAAAAAATCATCAATGTCTAACATAAAAGCACAGTAACTTATGGAATTGTTTATACAATAGCGCCCATCGTTGCTTCCATACTTGCTCTCCATGAAACTTTTTTTCGTGTTAACCCCACTTGTCTTTTTAACTGGGTGTATTTTTGGCCAATCTAGTGAAGTCAAACGTGCAGAAAAGCTCCTGCACAATTTCGAATGTAAAAATGTTGAGACGAGTCAACTTGCAACAAGCTCGATTAATTCTTATTACCAGCAATCTTTAGCGGTAAGCAAAGAAAAAGCAACTTCATACGTAGAGAGCTATAAGAATGGTGAAGAATTATTCGATATGCCACTGGATGAAGTTCTAAAACAACAATACCAACTTTATAAAGCAGCGTGCGATTCCTTAGGTGGAGTTTCTTCGCAACCGTAATTCATAAGGTATTCATTAAATCATTTTAGTGAATACCTCCTTCTTATTTTCGTTTTAATAATTATTCAAAATTTACTCACTTTACCTTTTGTTAAAATTAAATTACATACTTAAACTTTTATTAAGCTCTCATATTTCATAGCCTATTTACTGATTTTTTATTTATTTTCCGAGGTTTAGATCATCATGAAAAAAACATTATTATCAGTTGCACTTGTAAGTACCCTTCTTGTTGCTTGTAGCAAAAATGAAAATAAAGCCGACACGACAACACAAGCCTCTGCTCCGGCACAAACTACTGAAGCCACCAACAATGCAGTAGATACCGCACATACAGCTGAAAATTCACTAGATTGGGATGGTACATATAAAGGTACTCTTCCATGCGCAGACTGTGAAGGCATCAAAACTGAATTAGAACTGAAAGATGATAAAACCTACGAGCTAACCGAAACCTACATTGGTAAAGGTGACACAAACCCGTTTGAAACCCATGGTACATTTACTTTTGACAAAGATAATACTTCTGTCATTACCTTGGATGATAAAGGGCAAAACCGTAAATTCTTTATTGGTGAAAATACCGCAACTGCTTTAGATATGGAAGGTAAAAAAGTTGAAGGTTCTTTAGCTGAGCACTATGTATTGAAAAAATAATTTTTTTAATGATAAAAAAACCCGCTCATCTGAGCGGGTTTTCTTTTGAAATCAATTCTTAGTGTGCTGCGAATTGGTTCATTGTGTTTTTAGCATCATCATGTGCTTTAAGTGCGTTGTCACCAGAGAAGATTTCTTTATGATCATCACCGATATCAGAACCCGCCATTGCTTGGTGTTTCACACAAGCGATGCCACCACGGATTTCTTTACGTTGTACGCCAGCAACATAAGCCAACATACCTTCAGAACCGAAGTAACCTTGTGCAAGCTCATGTGTAGAAAGAGCAGCAGTGTGGTAAGTCGGAAGTGTAATCAAGTGATGGAACACACCCGCTTCACGAGAAGCATCTGCTTGGAATGTACGAATCTTGTCATCAGCATCAGCAGCTAATTCAGTAGCATCATACTCAGCGCTCATTAATTTAGCACGATCGTAATTCGATACATCTTTACCTTCAGCAACCCAACGGTCATAAGCTTGTTGACGGAAGTTTAAAGTCCAGTTAAATGATGGGCTGTTGTTGTAAACAAGCTTCGCATTTGGAACAACTTCTTTAACACGGTTAACCATGTGAGCGATTTCTTCTACGTTTGGAGTCGCAGTTTCGATCCAAAGAAGGTCAGCACCATTTTGAAGACTAGATACACAGTCAAGTACAACACGGTCAATTTGAGTGTCAGCACGGAACTGATATAAACCAGAAGGTAAACGCTTAGGACGGTGTAATTTACCATCACGTTTGATCAAGATTTCGTCTTCTTGAGCATCAGCAATATCAATTTCAACAGTGTCTAAGAAACCGATGTATTGAGAAGCAATGTCACCTGGCTCTTTAACCACTGGGATTTTTTGAGTCAAGTCAGCGCCTTCAGAGTCAGTACGCGCAACGATAACACCGTCATCAAGACCCATTTCTAAGAATGCATAACGTAATGCATGGATTTTAGAGATGAAATCTTCATGTGGAACAGTTACTTTACCAGCTTGGTGACCACATTGTTTAGCATCAGATACTTGGTTTTCGATTTGAAGCGCACATGCACCAGCTTCAATCATTTTACGAGCAAGTAAGTAAGTCGCTTCTTCGTTACCGAAACCAGCATCGATGTCAGCAATAATTGGCACAATGTGAGTTTGGAAACCGTCGATTTGAGCAGTGATTTCAGCAGCTTTAGCAGTATCACCAGCTTCGTTTGCTTTTTTAAGCGCACGGAATAAATCGTTTAATTCTTTTGCGTCAGCTTGACGTAAGAAAGTATAGATTTCTTCGATTAATGCAGGTACTGAAGTTTTTTCGTGCATAGATTGGTCAGGAAGTGGACCAAACTCTGAACGAAGAGCAGCAACCATCCAACCAGAAAGGTAGATATAGCGACGCTCAGTAGTACCGAAGTATTTTTTGTTCGCAATCATTTTTTGTTGTGCGATAAAACCGTGCCAGCAACCTAATGATTGAGTGTATTTGCTAGAGTCAGCATCATAAGCAGCCATATCACGACGCATAATCGCAGCTGTATATTTAGCAATGTCTAAACCAGTTTTGAATTGGTTTTGCATTTGCATACGTGCAGCATCTTCTGGGCTAATATCGCGCCAAGTGCTACCGAATTTTGCTTTTAGTTCGCGGATTGCATCAATCGCTGTTTGATATGTAGTCATGATATTGTCCTGTATTCATTTTAGGATTTCATCGATTAAAGCCTAGAGTCATGTACTTAAATTTCTTATGACACCAGCTGCTTCTTCATGAACACAGCTTAGACTTAGCCAATCAATTAATCCAATATCCTTTATTAATCTTCAGTATTTATTTAAAAAATGTACCGATAAATCGATATTATAGATAAAACAAAAAACCTTAATACTTTGTTTATAAAAATAAAATTATTCTAAAGGAGTATAGAGTTTTATTCTAAAAACTTAGTAAGTCTTATTTTTATACAATTTATGAAGTTTTTTCCACCCATTTTTAACCTTAAAAGTCAATTGTAAATTAGGCTATTTTTGCCAATGTAAAAAATCAATTTCCATGCTAGAAAGTAATAAGTTATATATAAATATATTCTATTTGTCACCTTCATACTTAAAAATGTAGCAAAGATAATAAAATCGAGCCTTTGAAGTACTTTTTACACCTACTTAATTCCTACAAAAAATGTCGTTTTTCTCATCATTTTTTCACACAATAGTTATTAGATATGGCATAATTTGAAACAATTTCAGGGTTTTATTTTCGGTATTTTTTTTATGAATCTGGAGCGAGTAGATCTTAATCTATTAATATATCTTGATGTACTTCTTCGTGAAAAAAATGTTACACGCGCAGCCGAACAACTTGGGGTAACTCAGCCTGCCATGAGTAATATTTTACGTCGCTTACGTAATTTATTTAATGACCCTCTTCTTATCCGTTCTTCTGAAGGGATGACTCCAACAGAACGTGCTCTTGAATTACAACCTCGTATTCGTGATGCGCTTGCTGATCTCTCCATGATTTTGGAACCCCGTACCGAATTCCGCCCTTATACAAGTAATCGTGTTTTCCGCATTATGACATCGGACTATGCCGAGGCAACTTTAGTTCCTCGTCTTGTTAAAGCGCTCCGCTCTGAAGCTCCAAACGTTGTTCTTGATTTTCTTACACCAAGTGATGTGTCTTATAGAGACATGGAACAAGGTAAAGTTGATCTCGCAATTAATAGATTTAATGAAATACCGCAAAGTTTCCATCAGGTTTTAGTTTGGCGTGATAGTTTCAGTTGTATTCTTAACGACAAACACCCTGCTGTAACTCATTTAAATTTAAAAAGCTATTTAGATGCACAACATATCTGGGTTTCTAAAACAGGTATGGGTGTCGGTTTTGGCGTAAACCCTGATAAACAAGGTGGTTTAGGCTGGATTGATCAGGCATTAGAACGTATTGGTCAACGTCGTAAAATTTCTGTATTTACTCGTCACTACCAAATGCCAGCGCTACTTGCTCAAAACGTAGACCTTATTGCCACATTACCAACACGAATGGCACGCCTACAAACACAGAATCCCAAACTACTTATAAAGGATCCTCCTTTTTATATTCCAGAGTTCGAACTCAAAATGGCTTGGTGTCCATTGTTACATCATCACCCTGCTCATCGCTGGCTGCGCCAACTTATCTTATTTGTTGCTCGTCAAATGATTGAAGAGGAAAACCGTGAATTTCTAACCAATAATTCACAGTTTTCTCACTATTAAATAAATTTTAATTTAATTGTCGATTTCAGGCGCTGAGCAATCAATCTGATTACCTCAGCGCTTTTTTATGTTAAAACATAGTCATAATAATGATGAATCTCAGGTGATTTGTGAGTCTCTTTCAAAATATCATTATCATCGTACTGCTCATTATCGGAGCGGGCTTTTTATCTTTAACTGAAATTGCACTCGCTGGTGCCAGAAAAGTTAAGCTAAAAATTCTAGCCGAAGCGGGTGAAGAACGCGCTCAACAAGTACTAGATTTACAAGAACAATCTGCTGACTTTTTTGCAGCCTCTCAAATTGGCCTAAATGCAGTTGCGATTTTAGGCGGTATTTTGGGTGAAGCTGCTTTTCGTCCTTATTTCGTGACTTTAGTTGACCGTTTCTACGCAGGTCCCTGGACACAAACGATTGGTTTTGCCCTATCCTTTACTTTAGTGACATCACTCTTTATTTTATTTGCCGATCTTATGCCAAAACGTTTGGCTATGATTGCACCCGAAAAAATTGCAATTAGTGTTATTAACCCAATTCAGGTTTTTATTAAGGTTTGTAAACCTTTAGCTTGGGGAATTAACGCAATTGCCAATCTGTTATTCCGTTTATTTAAAGTGAATACAACGCGAGAAGACAACATTACTTTTGATGATATTTCAGCAGTAATGGATGCAGGTGCGCAGGCAGGTGTACTTCAAAAACAAGAACATCACTTTATCGAAAATGTTTTTGAATTAGAAGAACGCAACGTACCTTCCAGCATGACAACACGTGAAAATGTTGTTTATTTCACTTTAAATGAACATGAAGATAGCATTCGCCAAAAATTAGCAGAGTACCCTTATTCAAAATTTTTGGTATGTAATGAAAATATCGATCAGGTCATCGGTTACGTCGACGCCAAAGACTTTCTTGTTCGCATTTTAAACAATCAATCTCCAACGCAATTGAATGAAACAACCATTCGTACTGTCTTGATGATTCCTGACACCTTAACCCTCTCGGAATTACTTGATCGTTTTCGCTCTACCAAAGAAAAGTTTGCGGTTGTTATAAATGAATATGCGCTTGTCGTGGGGGTTATTACCTTAAGCGATATTATGATTACGGTTATGGGCGATTGGGTAACCCCAATTGAAGAAGATCAACAAATCATTAAACGCGATAATAACTCGTGGTTAATTGATGGCAGCACACCAATTGATGACCTAAGACACGCACTTGAAATTGATGAAATGCCTGATGAAGAAAATTATGAAACATTAGCAGGCTTCATGATGTACCGTCTACGCAAAATTCCACGTCCAGCAGATTTTGTGGAATTCGGTGGATACAAGTTTGAAGTAGTCGATGTCGATAATTTTAAAATTGACCAACTCCTTGTAACTCGAATTTTAGAACAAAGTGAAGTACATTCATCAATTGATGAAAACTAATTTATATTAATTTAAATACCTCACAATTTTATGTGGGGTATTTTTCAACCTAAATAAATTTTTCAAATATATATAATAATTATTTTAGATTCATAAATTCAATTTGCTCTTTTAATCTAAAAATAATATTATTTAAATTATCAATTATATTAAATCTTAAATACTGAAAAATAATAGAATAGTCTATATATCTTAATTAACATAAAGCGATTAGATCCCCATTTACATTATCATCAAACTTTTGTAACCTAGCCCAAAGTCAGTCTTTAAATGGTTCTTCTTCTCATTTCACCCATCAAAACATGTATAACTAAAAAAAATATCATATAATTTTTATTTTTATAAAGCCTTTATAATCTATTATTATGAATTACATTTATTATATGCTTACTATAATCCAAATATATATGTTCAGTATTTCTTCAAAATATACCTTTCCAACTGAATATATATTAACCAAATAAACTAAATATATTATTTGTCTTTTTGATAAAAATTAATAAGAATAACCAAGGTCAGAGTTTTGAATAAACTTGTTCAGTAAAACTATAGGCAAAGGATTGATTGTATGCTGACATTACTTGGTGTTGGCATGATTTTGTGCTTCATGTATTTAATCATGTCCAAACGTTTAAGCCCTATTATTGCTTTAATTCTCATCCCATTTATTTTTTCTCTTATTGCTTGGGGCCTAGGTCACTACTTTGAAAGTTTGAGTCACATTGAACTCAAAGGTCTCAGTGAGATGATGCTAGAAGGCATCAAAAAATTAGCGCCAACTGGCGTAATGCTTTTATTCGCAATTTTATATTTTGCCTTAATGATCGATGCAGGTCTTTTCGATCCACCAGTTAAATGGATTTTGAAAAAGGTTAAAGGTGATCCTTTAAAAATTACCATGGGAACCGTGTTTTTAACCACAATGGTTTCTTTAGATGGTGATGGTTCAACGACTTATATGATTTGTGTGGCTGCAATGTTGCCACTTTATCAACGCTTAGGAATGAATACACTCATCATGACAGCACTAATGCTGCTCTGTAGCGGTGTAATGAACCTAACACCATGGGGTGGCCCTACAGCTCGTGCTGCAAGCGCCCTGCAAATTGACCCAAGCCACATTTTCGTACCAATGATTATCCCTATGGTCATTAGTATTGGTTGGTTATTCTTCTTGGCATATTTATATGGTCGTTACGAGCAAAAACGTTTAGGGGTTATTGAGCTTGAAACTCACCATGGCGACAATATTACCGTATCGAAAGATCCTGAAGCGACCCGCCCACATTTACGCAAAGTAAATATGGTGCTCACAATCCTTCTTATGATTGCTTTGATCAAAGGCATTTTGCCTATGTCTGTGTTGTTCATGATAGCGTTCTGTATCGCAATGCTTATTAACTACCCTGACGTTGATATGCAGAAAAAGCGCATTGCAATGCATGCAGATAGTGTCTTAGCTGTTGTGGGCTTAATTTTTGCAGCAGGTATTTTCACAGGAATTTTATCTGGTACAGGTATGGTTGAGGCGATGTCTAAAGAGTTCGTCGCAATGATTCCTCCAAGCATGGGTCCATATCTTGCACCAATCACAGCTTTAGTCAGTATGCCTTTGACTTTCTTTATGTCTAATGATGCATTCTTCTATGGTGTTTTACCTGTTCTTGCCGAAGCTGCTTCACATTATGGTATTAGTGCAGAAGAAATTGCCCGTGCCTCGATTATTGGTCAACCAGTCCATTTACTATCACCTCTTGTACCATCAACCTATTTGTTATGTGGTCTTGCTAAAGTCGATTTTGCAGACCACCAAAAGTTCACTTTAAAGTGGGCATTTATTACTTGTATGGTTCTTATGGGTACAGCGCTAGTTATTGGTGTTTTCCCTTTGTTCCATTCACTTACATAAATTATCAGCAATAAAAAAAAGCCCCAAATGGGGCTTTTTTTTATTGCTCTACATATTCAATTAAGTGATCTAACACAATGTGAAAATGCAATGTAATGTCTTCTTCTAAAATTTTATAGGCATTATCAAACTGAACCATTGGCCAACCTTCTTTCCAAAATGGAAAAATATTGTGTAGGCTCTCAGTCACGATCGCATCTTCACGACTAATCGCTTGAGCAACTTGAGCTAAAACCTGAGCGGTTTCTGCCCCATCCATAGCTAAATAATCAAGACCACGTGCTTTAAAAATACGGATACGGTCTTTTTTATAACGAATCTTTTTCGCCTGACCTGAATTCAAGCCTAATGCCAGCGTAGCCGCTTCTACAAACTTTTCTTCAAAGTTTGCACTCAATGCAACTAAAGCCTGTTTATGTGCTTCTTGACGCCCAGCTTTCCCCCCATTACGGATAATCTCATTTGCTTCCGTATCTAGCTTATCTTTTTTCATAGACTGTAAAATGTCTAAAATTTCGATATCGCTTAAAGATTCAGGAGATTGCTCAAACATAGGAGTCCTTATACATAAAACTAAAGGCATATTCTCTCATAAAAGCACTACTAAAGCAGAGTAAAATTTTAAATAGCCTATTATCTTGACTATTTTTATAGTCCTAACTTCATAGACTACACTCACAAAATCAAACAATTCTTTGGTTATAATTTCAATTATTTGCCAAATTAATTTTACCCTGATAATATTATTTTACCCAGATAAAAATATACGGCTAAAATGAATACTAAAATCACCTATACTGCTTTCACTGGAAGCACGTTTATTGCGAGTGACTCCCTAGTTGAACTTGCAAAAAAACTTAAAAATCTTCCGAAACCAACGGAAAATATTCTGATTTTTAATGATCAAACAGGTCAACAAATTGATCTTGATCTTTCTGGTTCGGAACAAGAATTTCAACAACGTTATGCTGAACCGGAAGAAATTAAAAAAGTTGGACGACCTAAACTCGGAGTAATTTCTCGTGAAATCACTTTACAGAAAAAACATTGGGATTGGTTAGATCA
This sequence comes from Acinetobacter sp. IK31, assembly GCF_035615195.1. NCBI lineage: Bacteria > Pseudomonadati > Pseudomonadota > Gammaproteobacteria > Moraxellales > Moraxellaceae > Acinetobacter > Acinetobacter sp. IK31. The sequence continues at coordinate 88,852 of NZ_JANBOB010000032.1, forward strand.
ACAAAGTGCGAGTGCATCAGCAATAATTCGTAAGTTAATTGATAAAGAGTTAAATAACCCAAATTCTGAAGGTAATATTATGCTCGCTAAACAAGCCATCGACCGTTTTATGTCTTCCATGTTGGGTAATATGCCAAATTACGAAGAAGCAACACGCGCCTTATATCAAGGCGATCGAGATATATTTTTAAAGATGATTCAGAGCTATCCTAAAGATTTAAGAGAATATTTAACTTTAAAAACTCAAAGTATTTTCTAAACCCAATAAAAAAAACCCGCTTACGCGGGTTTTTTCAAAATCAATCCAGCCTATTAAAGACGGACTAATTCCACAACTTTTTCAGCTGCCTCTTCAACGGTTTCAGCAGTAACTTCTGTATCTGTGCCTTCCACAGCCGTAGTGATAACCACAACACCTGTCTCACGCAATAAAGTAATTTGCTCAGCAGTTAAGTTGGCTTTTGCAATCACAACTACACCTTGTTGGATCAATAAACTTTCTAAAACTTGAGCTTTCTCGATTAACTGTGCAGAAATCCCAATCACCGCAGGCTTTTGACCCAAACGTGCAGCACGATCTTCAGCAGTTACAGGGTTGCTATGTGCAGCCCACTCTACCGTAGACTCAACCATACCCGCACCAACCGTTACATTGCTTAAACGATCAATGAAAATAAATGAACCTGTGTATCGTGAATCTTGATATTGATCAAACACGACTGGCGCATCAAACTCAACAACAACGTCTGCAATTGCATTTAATTCAAGCTCTTCCACCTGAGTATGCTCAAGCGTATTCACATTCACACGATAGTGAATGTTAGTCACTTTTGCAGGAACAGTCTGTGTACCAATCTTAACGTTGTACAACTTGCCCTTGACTAGTGGGTGTTCATTCATCCACACCACTGAAGCACGAACACTGCGTGAAATTAATGGCTGTTCACCTGCACGTACTAATACATTGCCGCGGCTAATATCAATTTCATCATTCAACGTTAATGTAACCGCCTGACCCGCAACAGCTTGATCTAGATTTCCATCAAATGTTACGATTTCTTTAACTGTTGAGCGCTTACCTGATGGTAATGCAACAATTTCATCACCAACATTGATTTTACCTAAAGCAACAGTACCAGCGAAACCACGGAAATCCAGGTTTGGACGGTTCACATATTGAACAGGGAAACGAAATTCGCGTTTGTTTGATTCACGACTAATTTCAACTGACTCAAGAATGCTCATCAAGGTTTGACCCTTGTACCAAGCTGTATGCTCAGAAGCATTTACCACGTTATCGCCATTTAAAGCAGAAATCGGTACAAATTGAATATTAGCTGGACGACGATCACCTAATTGGTTCACAAAATTATCATATTCAACCTGAATTTCGTTAAAACGCTCTTCAGAGAACTCAACTAAATCCATTTTATTAATGGCAACAACAATATTTTTAATACCAAGTAAACTTGCAATAAAAGTATGACGACGAGTTTGAGTTTGTACACCATAACGCGCATCGATCAAGATAATTGCAAGATCAGCGGTTGACGCACCTGTTGCCATGTTACGGGTATATTGTTCATGCCCAGGTGTATCAGCAATAATAAACTTACGCTTTTCCGTTGAAAAATAGCGGTAAGCCACATCAATGGTAATACCTTGCTCACGCTCGGCTTGTAAACCATCTACAAGTAACGCCAAGTCTGGTGCATCACCGGTAGTTCCTACTTTTTTACTATCACGCGTTACAGCTTGCAATTGATCTTCATAAATCAATTTTGAGTCGTAGAGTAAACGTCCAATTAAAGTACTTTTACCATCATCTACGTTACCGCAAGTCAAAAAGCGCAAAAGGTCTTTTTGTTCATGTTGTTTCAAATAGGCCAAGATATCTTGACTGATTAATTCTGATTGATGAGACATTGCTCAAACTCCACAAATTTAGAAATTGTCTTAGAAATAGCCTTCTTGCTTTTTCTTTTCCATTGAGCCCGCTTCATCATGGTCAATCATACGACCTTGACGCTCAGAACTCGTGGCTAAAAGCATCTCTTGGATAATTTCAGGTAACGTATCTGCTTCAGACTCAACTGCACCAGTTAATGGATAACAGCCAAGCGTACGGAAACGTACAGACTTCATCTGTGGAACTTCACCCTCTTTTAAACGCATACGCTCATCATCAACCATGATTAACGTACCGCTACGTTCTACTACAGGACGAACTGCAGAGAAATAAAGAGGAACGATTTGAATATTTTCTAAATAGATATATTGCCAGATATCTAACTCAGTCCAGTTAGATAATGGGAATACACGAATACTTTCACCTTTATTCACTTTACCGTTGTAAAGATTCCAAAGTTCAGGACGCTGGTTTTTCGGATCCCAACGATGCTTACTATCACGGAATGAATAAACACGTTCTTTTGCACGTGATTTTTCTTCATCACGGCGTGCGCCACCAAAAGCAGCATCAAATTGATATTTATCCAAAGCCTGTTTCAAGGCTTGGGTTTTCATAATATCTGTATATTTTGAGCTACCATGATCGAATGGATTGATTCCAGCTTCGCGACCTTCTTTGTTCTGATGAACGATTAAATCAAAGCCATGCGTTTTTGCCATGTTATCGCGAAATGAAATCATCTCTTTAAATTTCCACCCAGTATCTACATGTAATAATGGGAATGGAAGTTTAGCTGGATAAAATGCTTTTAACGCAAGATGAAGCATTACCGCCGAGTCTTTACCAATTGAGTAAAGCATGACTGGATTTTCAAATTCAGCAGCAACTTCACGAATAATATGAATGCTTTCAGCTTCAAGTTGCTTGAGATGTGTGAGTCTTGATTCAGTCATGAACACGTCCTTCTCTATCCATTTTGCCCATAAAATCTAGAAGTGGTATTAAACCGCCACCTAGAAGACCATGTGGAGGAACGAGTGCCATAACAACTCCAATTTTTTCGTAATAGATAATCCAACCACAAGCCTTTATATGGCTTATAGCATTAGTTATGCATTATAGTGATTTAAAACCGATTTCTTTTGCTTGTTTTTTCATATTGATATTCGATTTCATCATATACATGTAATATGCTGATTCACTTGCACAACTTGGCAATCGTAGCTTGTATAGTCAACTTAAGCAAATCATGATCTACTCTTTAGATTTCTCTAAAAACCATAAAAAAAGAGAAGCCTTAATAGCTTCTCTTTTGTAAAACATAATCTAATCTTAGAAACCGAACATTTTACGTTCTAATGGAATTTCAATCCCAATAGATGCGCCTGCATCATTACCTTCTAGATCTGAATCACTTACCCAGCCATTAATTTTTAATGGAAGATCAGGCTTGATGAAATGTGTCCAAGTTAAATCAAGGGCTTTAATTTCATCGTCTTTAGGGAATGCTTTATTAATTGCCCGGTCAGATTGGTTAACCTTAACCACCATAGCACGACCACTTAAACGGTTCATGACATCAAAGCGGATATCACCACCCACTGAATACATTTGCCCATCACCACCCATCGCGTGGCCTAATGGGTAACCATGCTGGTAATAGCCATCTTTATAAGTTGAATGTGCATAAGAGATACCTCTTACATCGCCATTCGTACGTGTATCTGCCCATTCTGCATAAAGTTGATAAGGCAAGTTATTGTAGCTAGATGAATAGTCCACACCTGCTAAGTACATTTTCTTAGAAGGTAAACCACCTGCTTCATCTTCACCTACATATTGTCCATATATACTGACTGGAACTTGGAATAGCGGTTGTAGTAATAAGCGACCATCAAAGCCTGCAATTTGGTTTGAAGGATCTGCTTCACCAGTTCCACCATTATCTTTATTGCCGACAAATGCATCCCATAAAGAACTAAAGCTTTCAGGACGTCCATCCCCACCCCATTGAATAGCACGCGATGCGCCTAACTCAATATATGGCAACGGTTGTGCAGTTACACGCAAGCCAATTAATTTAGCATCAGGGACTGCTTTATAGTCATCTAATTGACCAGCAAAAGCTTGATATTGCCAAGGCCCAATCCAAGATAACCATTTTGAATCAAAAGCATTTTGCACAGCACGTTGTGCCGTTACACCATAAACCGGACGGCTAGCATCACCACGAATTAAGCTACCATCATGGCCAGGACCCCACCATGTTGGAATTTGACCTGCAACTACCCACTGATTCCAAAGTTTACCAGCAACATATGAACCTTCAACATTCACATCTTGTCCATTATCAATTTGTGGATCTTTTTCTGCATTTACTCGGATTTTTGCATCCCAGTTTTCACCACCTGCATTAAACTCTAAAGAACCTTGATATTGAGCTTTTTGGTTATCACCGAATGCTTGCGGAACATTTTTAGCATCAGTCTCAGCAAAAGCGCCTACTTTAACTGTATTGTTATCTGCTTTTAATGCATTAAGAACGGAATTAATAACTTTTTGTTGAGCTGGATGAGACACTTCTGCCCGAGAGAGTGCTCGATGAATTTCATCACCACTTAACGGCCAAGTTGAAGTGCTAATATTGATAACACCTTGTTGATTCAACCAATTTAAGTCTGTACGTAAGTCCTCATTATTTAGCACTAAACCTTGTGCAAAAATAGCGGATGAAGCAGTTGCCAATATTGCAATCGAAAGTGTTTTTCTTAGAAACATGCCAGCCAATTCTCAAAGTTATTTATGAGCAACACCTTAAATTTTTTATCACAACTTTGCAATTGTTAAACTGTGCAATTACATTTTTTAACGCTATCTTAAGATTAGTGTAGATAGGTAAGTTTTTGAGATATATAAGTAATAAAAAAGGCAGTATAAATACTGCCTTTTTTACCTTTAGAAGATTAACCTTCTTTACGGCGCATGTGTGGGAATAAAATTACATCACGAATACTTGGTGCATCGGCAAATAACATGACTAAACGGTCAATACCGATACCCTCACCCGCTGTAGGTGGTAAACCATACTCAAGCGCTTCAACGAACTCTGCATCGTAATGCATTGCTTCATCATCACCAGCATCTTTCTCTGCAACTTGGGCTTGGAAACGTTCAGCCTGATCAATTGGATCGTTTAACTCGCTGAAACCATTTGCCAATTCACGACCACCGATGAAAAACTCAAAACGGTCGGTAACATGTGGATTGTCATCATTACGTCGAGCAAGTGGAGATGTTTCAGCTGGGTATTCAGTAATAAATGTTGGCTGACGAAGTTTAGTTTCAACAGTTTCTTCAAATACGATAGTTTGAAGCTTACCTAAACCAAAACCAGGCTTAACTTGTTCTTTTAATTCTTCACGAATAAATTGAGCAAGAAACTCACGGTCACCCACATTTTCTGGCGTAAACTGTGGGTTATTCTCTAAAATCGCATCAAACATAGAGATTTTTTTGTATGGCCCTTTGAAGCTAAACACTTCACCTTGGTAAGGCACATCAGTTGTACCCAAAATATCCAAGGCCAACTTTTCAATCATATTTTCAGTTAATGCCATCAAGTCTTTATAATCAGCGTAGGCTTGATAAAACTCGATCATCGTAAATTCAGGGTTATGACGTGTTGAAACACCTTCGTTACGGAAGTTACGGTTAATTTCAAACACACGCTCAAAACCACCAACAACCAAACGTTTTAAGTAAAGCTCAGGTGCAATACGCAAGAATAATGGCATATCCAAAGCATTGTGATGTGTTTCAAACGGACGTGCAGATGCGCCACCCGGAATCACATGCATCATTGGCGTTTCAACTTCCATGAAACGTTCATTGTTTAAAAATGCTCGAATACCTGCAACAACTTTAGCGCGGATTTCAAAAGTTTTACGTGTTTCTTCATTCACAATTAAGTCAAGGTAACGTTTACGGTACTTAACTTCTGTGTCATTTAAGCCATGAAATTTATCTGGTAACGGGCGAAGCGATTTCGTTAAAAGCTCAAAGCCTTCAAGATGAACATATAAATCACCTTTTCCTGAACGTCCGATATAACCTTCAGCAGCAATAATGTCACCAAGATCTAGACCTTTAATGGTCTCAAGAATATCTTTTGGTAAACCTTTACGGTCAACATATAACTGAATACGACCTGTCATATCTTGAATAACCATGAAAGAACCACGGTTTAACATGACACGACCAGCAATTTTTACATAGACATGCTCAGCGCTTTCAATTTGTTCTTTCGACTGATCTTTAAATTGTTCTTGTAGATCAGCAGCGTAATGTTCACGCTTAAACGTATTCGGCCAAGGACTCTTTCCAGTTTCCTTCGCAACATCTTGGATTTGCTTTAATTTGGCATGACGCTGTGCAATTAAATCGTTTTCGGAAATAGTTGGTTCAGAAGTCGATTGAGCGTTTTGTTGCGTCATCTCTGCCTCGATTAAGTAAAAATTAAGTGCTATATCTTAACAGATTGCGGGAGTTTTTCGAATGATTTCAATCAAACAAAAATGAAAAAAGACAATTTTATAGAACCAAACACTACTTTTTAAAGGCAAAATGACTTAGACCAATCGCTAAGATCATTTTTTAAAGCATTTAGTAAAATATAAAAAAATCCAAATAACCTCGATATTCAAAAGGCCCTATTTGCCTTTTATTTTATCAATGAGATTGTGTAGTAAATAATGAAAATTCTATTTTTACATGGCTTGGATTCTTCTCGTGAGTCGACAAAGTTCCATGCCATTTTACATCCTGAAAAATTTTGTATTGACGTCGATTATCGTAACTTAAGTTATGCATCTGTTGAGTACTTCTACCATCAGGTTATTCAGACGATCAAACCAGATTTGTTGGTGGGCCATAGCATTGGAGGCTATTGGGCGCTAAAAACTGCTGCTCAACATAAATTAGCTGTTATTGTGGCGAATCCAAGTCTTACACCTAATTTTCGGGAGGACTACCCTCAACTTTCTGAAGAAGAACTCATTCTCTCTAATCCTAAAATGGCCTATTTAGAATTAGGAGATGAGCAACTTGATATGTATCAGGTTCAAGAAAAACTTGCTCCCTACATGAACATTGAAACTTTTGAAGGTGGACATCATCGCTTGGCCTATCCTTCGCGAATTAATGATCTGATTATAAAAATTTATAAAAAATATTTGGCTTAGACTTACTATAGTTTGATTATATAAAACTGGTGTATATGTGAGTAAAAGAAGCTCTATTTTGCTTCTGCCATTTTTTTAACCACATCAAAACCTTGAACAAAGCCACTTTTCAACATGCCCATATATTCAGGTAAGGTGGCCACTTCAACTTTTAGAGCGGTTATATTATCTTTTTGGGTTAGAAAATATTTTTCTAAGGAACCACTCCACCCTTTAACCTCTTCACTTTCTAAATCCTCCTTACCCTCCTTAATCATTCCTAAATGTTTAAAAATCAATATTTCCGGTTTTTGCATTTGTTCAATCGTAGAAACCATTCCATTGCCTTCACCGTCAAGAAAATAAGTTTTACCACCGATTTCCCAGTCGGTACGCATGGTGGAATCCGGTGCAAAGAATTTCGTCCAAGCGTTATATGTCTCGCTATTCCAAAGTATGTCCCATACTTTTTCTATAGGCGCCTCAATTTCCACTTCATATACTAAATTTTCCATATTTCACTTCCCTGATTTATACCGTCTTAATGACAACAAATTTTAATTTTCGGTTTTAATAATGACATTCTGTCACATCATAGTTTGTTGTTATTTAGCTTTCGTATGAAATGAATCTTTAAATTATGAGGTGCTCTTTATTTCAAGATACTTTCACAAATAAAATTAATTATAAGAATGCATTAGTTATTATTCGTTTATGGCGAAGTTTTGCCTAAATAACCAGTTATTTGTCCTAACCTGCCATTCATCTTTACTTACGAATGATTAAACTCCGTTATTTACTTTACTTTGAATGTAGAACTGCGTAAAAATTTGATATCCGATCAAAGGCACATTGGTTATTATTGACCGGATCGTAGTTACATTATTAATAGATGGAATAGTTTTACTGAAAGGCAGCTTTGAGCAAACTTATCAGTGCGGAGAGTCTCATGAAAAAATATCAATGTATCGTTTGTGGATGGATTTATGACGAAGCGGAAGGTTGGCCACAAGACGGCATTGCAGCTGGAACAAAATGGGAAGATATTCCAGATGACTGGACTTGCCCTGATTGCGGCGTTTCAAAAGCTGACTTCGAAATGATCGAAATCTAAGAACGTAAAGTAAAAGGCCATGATCGACATGGTCTTTTTTACGAATATTACCCATCACCGTATTAAATAAATAATTCTAACTCTGGAGAAAAAAATGCATCCTATCGTCATTATCGGATCAGGCATGGCGGGTTATACCTTAGCACGTGAGTTTCGTAAGCTTAGCCCAGAGCAAGAACTTGTGATGATTTGTGCGGATGATGCAGTGAACTATGCAAAGCCAACATTATCAAATGCATTTGCAGGTAAAAAAGCACCAGAACAGATTCCATTAGGTGATGCTGCTAAAATGGGTACTCAACTCAATATGCGTATTGAGCCTTTTACTTTTGTAAAAGAGATTTTAGCTGAACGCCATGAGCTTGTTCTAGAGAAGGATGGTGTAACGTCGAAGCAACCCTACTCAAAACTAATTTTAGCCGTGGGTGCTAATCCAATTCGCCTTGCAATTGCAGGTGATGGTAGCGATGACATTCATGTCGTGAACTCACTGATTGATTACCGCACTTTCCGTGAAAATCTAGCTCAGCGTAAAGACAAACGTGTTGTTATTTTGGGCGCCGGTTTAATTGGTTGTGAATTTGCCAATGACTTACTTCATAGTGAATATGACATCACTGTAATTGATTTGGCTCCTCAGCCATTGGGTCGTTTACTTCCATCACATATTGCTTCTGCATTCCAGCAGAACCTTGAGGAAGCTGGAGTAAAATTCGCTTTAGGAACCACGGTTGAGAAAGTCAGCAAAGTTAATAATGGCGAAGATTATGCGATAACCCTCGCAAACGGACAAACATTGGTTGCTGACCTTGTTCTTTCTGCAATTGGCTTACAACCAAATATTTCACTTGCTAAAAGTGCAGATATTCAAACCAGCCGTGGCATTATTACCAATGGTTTACTGGAAACAAATCAAGCAGACATCTATGCAATTGGGGATTGCGCAGAAGTAAACGGTACCTTACTTCCATATGTTATGCCGATTATGCAACAGGCTCGTGCCCTCGCAAAAACACTCAGTGGACAACAAACTACCGTTCATTACCCTGCTATGCCTGTTGCAGTAAAAACTCCAGCGGCTCCGCTTACAGTATTGCCTGCTCCAGTTGATGTAGAAGTGAACTGGGAAACAGAAGAGTTCGACGATGGTATGCTTGCCAAAGCAATTGACAATGAAGGAACATTGCGTGGTTTTGTATTGCTAGGTGCAACCGCAGGTAAACAACGCTTAGCTTTAACAAAGCTTGTTCCAGATCTTATTCCAGCCCAAGCATAAGGTTTGTATCAGGAATACTCTCTAAATGAGTATTTCTTTAAGGAATGAATAACATGAATAGCGCCTTACAGTTTAACATTTCACCGTACACATCTTTCATGCAAGAAACCAAAGTCAACTTAGGCAATGGAATTGAATTACATGTAGAAGTAGGTGGGAAGCCAGAACATCCAACCATTTTGCTGATTATGGGTCTTGGTGCTCAAATGCTTTTTTGGCCAGATTTCTTCTGTAAATCGCTGATTGATCAAGGATTTCGTGTTATTCGTTTTGATAACCGTGATATTGGCCTTTCTTCAAAAGTACGTCATGAGGGTAAACGGTTAAATACTGTCAAATTGATGGGCCGTTTTGCACTTGGGCTAACTAATCAGGGTGCGCCTTATACTCTGCATGATATGGCAGACGATGTATCTATGCTCATTGATCGTTTAGGCGTAACCAAAGCGCATGTGATTGGTGCATCAATGGGTGGGATGATTGCTCAAATTCTTGCAGCAAAATATCCCGAAAAGGTTGAAAAATTAGGGCTTATGTTTACAAGCAATAATCAACCCTTTTTACCCCCTCCTTTTCCTAAGCAACTTTTGAGTTTAATTGGTAAACCTGAGTCCCGTGATGAAGAAGGTATTGTTAATCATAGTTTAAAACTATTTCAACTGATCGGTTCACCTGGATATCTCAACCAGATTGAAGCAATACAAACCGCACGTAAGCTTTATCAACGTAGCTACTATCCTGCTGGTGTACTTCAGCAGTTTTTAGCAATATTATGTACAGGTTCCTTACTTCAACTGGACCGTAAAATTAAGCAACCCGCTTTAGTCTTACATGGCTCTCGCGATCGTTTACTTCCACCTAGCCACGGTAAGGCTGTAGCAAAAGCAATTCCCGGTGCTAAGTTTGAATTAATTGATGGAATGGGGCATGATATCCCTGCACATTTTATTCCACAGCTTAGCGGTTTATTTGCGCATCATTTTAAATCATCAGACTAGGACACTATGGCTGCATTACCCTCACTAAGACAGCTATCATATTTAGTTACGTTGTCGGAAACTTTGCATTTTACTGAAGCAGCACGCCGCTCTTTTGTCACTCAATCGACGTTATCAGGCGGCATTATGGAGCTTGAACGTTTATTAGGTGGCGTTCTAGTAGAACGTGATCGTCAGAATGTGCGTTTAACACCTTTAGGTGAACAAGTCGTTGCTCGCGCCCGTGTACTACTAGCAGATGCTCAAGATTTAATGCGTTTGAGCCGTGAAATGAGTGAACCGTTAACGGGTGATTTGCATTTGGGTGTTATCCCAACCATTGCACCTTTTATCCTGACACGGTTACTTAATGAAGTGCATCAACAGTTACCTAAAATTCAGCTGCATTTGCATGAAGCACAAAGTGAAAAAATTGTAGAGCGCCTAGAACACGGTAATCTAGACATGATCGTTCTTGCTCTACCATTTGACACGAGAGGTCTAAAAACCGCTGAAATTTCGAAAGAAAATTTGTACCTTGTATGTAGTAAGCAAGATACGAATGCTCTTCAAGCAAACTCTCTAGATGATCTTGATTTATCAAGATTAATTTTGCTTGAAGAAGGCCACTGTTTACGTGACCACGTTTTAAGTGCATGCCCTATCGGTGAGCGTAAAAACGATAACCGCTTAAAAGCAAGCTCTTTACCAACATTAGTTGAAATGGTTTCTTCTGATTTAGGCTTTACGCTTTTACCAGAAATTGCAATTGAAAATAGTATGATCAAGTTTAATGATCAGATTACTGCAAAACCAATTGAAGATGCACCGAGCCGTACCTTAGCACTAGTGACTCGTAAGAGTACGCCATTGCAAAGTGAGTTCGATGTCTTACTGCAAATTATGCAGAAAATCACGATAAGATTACATGAATAAAAAAAAGGAGTCTTCGGACTCCTTTTTATTTTATTGAGGGGTTAAAGAAGCCCACTTAAACACCCAAGCGGATTGCATATTCAAACTATTATCAGCAATAATTTTTTGTCTAATAATTTGTGCAATGGCATAGTCATTTGCAGGGTCTACCATGACTCGTATTCCTTTAGTCGTTGCACTAGTTACAACCTTGTACCCTTTCGCTTCTAACTGCGACTGAACCGTACTTGCCTTATTTTGATTAGTGGCTAATGCAACTTGTACCATCCATTTCTTTTCACCATTTTCCAAAATTTCTTTAGCGACAGCTGCATCAAGTTGCTTTTTACCGTCAAATTTTTTCTTTTCTTCTATTTTCTTAGTGGGAACATCTTCAATTTTCTTTTGGGCTAAAAACACATCTTGTTTTGGTTTTCTTTTTTGGATGAGTACTTTTTTATTTTTCTCACCATTTTTGTTAGCTTTAACATTAGAAGAATTTACAAAATAAGGATATATCGCTTGGTCATCAAACCTTTGAAATACGATGATATCCCCATAACACTTCTGATCTGCATAGGCGGTCACTGGTATTATCCCCAAAAGTATTTTAATAAGTAAACTTCTAATAAAGCATTGCATCTTATTCATTTACCAAAGTTAAGTATATTTAATGCGGCGTATTAAAGTAGATTTCTTGTGATTTGTATATTTTTAAAATTCAATGTTTTATGTAAAAAATCACATATTTTCAAAACATATTGCAGTGCTTCAAATTATTATCGTTTATCCAGCAACCATTTAGAAAAACTAACTAAATTACTTTGAATTTCAGATAATTAAAAAAGCCGACAAAATGTCGGCTTTTATTTAATCTTGTGAGTTCATTATTTAATGATTTCCAATAATGCCCTTTGAGCATTATGCAATTTTTCACCCTCTGCTGGCTCAGCACGAATCCAAGTACTATCACCTTGTAACAGCCATGCCTGTTGATTATCTTGTAAGTAGTTCACTAAACCTTGTTGATAAATACGTTTTTTCAACGCAGGGTCTTCAACAGGGAAACACGCTTCAACACGATTAAATAAATTACGATCCATCCAGTCTGCACTTGAACAGTAAATACGTGCATCACCATTATTACTAAAATAATAAACGCGAGTATGCTCAAGGAAACGTCCTACAATTGAACGCACTCGAATATTTTCTGATAAGTTAGGCAAACCCGGACGTAAACAGCAAATCGAACGGATAATCAGGTCAATCTGAACACCCGCCTGAGAAGCTTCGTACAATTTATTGATTAACTGGACTTCGGTTAATGCATTTACTTTAACAATGATTTGAGCTTTACGCCCTGCTTTAGCATTGGCAATTTCTTCATCAATAAAGTTAATGAGCTGAGCATGTAAGGTAAATGGTGCATGTAATAGCTTTTTCAATTTCGCCATTTTGCCCATACCGGTCAATTCTTGGAAGATACGGTGTACGTCTTCACATAGATCTTTATCCGTGGTCATGAGACCATAATCCGTATAAATTCGTGCATTCATCGCATGGTAATTACCTGTTCCTAAATGAACGTAACGCACCAGTTTATTATTTTCACGGCGTACCACCAAGATCATTTTGGCGTGGGTTTTATAGCCGACTATGCCATAAACAACGACTGCTCCAGCCTCTTGTAAAACGTTTGCTACTTCAATATTTGATTCTTCATCAAAGCGAGCACGTAACTCAATGACTGCAATAACTTCTTTTCCGTTACGCGCCGCTTCAGCCAAAATTTGCACAATTTCAGAATCAGCACCACTACGATATAACGTCTGCTTAATTGCTAATACTTGCGGATCACGTGCAGACTCGCGTAGCAATTGAATAACCGGCGCAAAAGATTCAAAGGGATGATGCAGTAAAATATCCTGTTTTTGCATTGCCGAGAAAATACTCTCGGTCTTTTTAAACACTTTAGGCACAATTGGTGTATGCGAGTCATAACGCAAATGAGGACGCTTAAAATTTGAAACCAGACGAGCTAAGTTTACCGGACCATCAACTTTATATAATTGCTCATCGGTTAAATCGAACTCTTCAAGTAAATATTCATAAATGTGTTGAGGACAGTTATGGGTCACTTCCAAACGAACCGCGCGACCGAAACGACGAGAACTTAATTCACCTTTTAATGCTTTAGCTAAGTCTTCAACATCTTCATTCAATGCCAAGTCTGCATTACGTGTAACACGGAATTGGTAACATCCAGTTGCTGTCATTCCCGGGAATAAATCAGACACATGCTCATGGATAATTGCCGATAACATCACGTGATGTTCTTTACCGCCCGTTAATTCATCAGGTAGTCGTACAACACGAGGTAATGAGCGTGGTGCAGGCACAACAGCTAAATCGATTTGACGGCCAAAAGCATCTTTACCTTCAAGGGTAATAATGAAATTCAGGCTTTTATTCACAAGTCGAGGAAATGGATGTGCTGGATCTAAGCTAATTGGTGTTAGTACAGGTGCAACTTGTTCCTGAAAATATTTTTTTACCCAAGCAGACTGGGCTGGAGTTAGCTCACCACGACGTAAGAAGCAAATATCTTCTTCACGTAGCTTAGGTAAGATTTGCTCATTTAAAATACGATATTGACGCTCAATCGCTGCATGAGCAGTTTCAGATATTTTTTGTAAAACCTGTCTAGGAGTAAGGCCATCAGGGCTACGACTTTCATTGCCTAGAGAAAATTGCTCCATTACTCCTGCAACACGAATTTCAAAAAACTCATCGAGATTACGTGAAAAAATGAGCAAGAAATTCATTCGTTCAAGCAATGGGTGTAAAGGGTCTACTGCTTGTTCCAATACACGCAAATGGAAGTCAAGAATAGACAATTCACGATTGATATAACGGTCATTATAACTATATTCTATTGGGGTCGTTGCTGTAATCGCTGTATTCATGTCTAACTCTATTCTCTATCCAGCCAAATCTCTATGAACCAGTATGCTGCAAAAATATGACAATTTGGTAAAAACTAAAAAATTAACACATCTTTAAAACAGCATTATTCAGGAATTTGGGTGCCATTCATATAACGTAAAATAACGCGTTTTCTATATTGTAGTTTATGATCATTGCGGTGATCTTGATAATATTTCGGATCAGGCAATAATGCAGCTAAAAAAGCAGCTTGTTCGCGCGTTAAGCTTTTAGCACTTTTCCCATAATAATATTGAGCGGCTGCTTCAATACCATACCGATTTTTACCGAATTCAACTGAGTTCATATACACTTCAAGAATTCGACGTTTTGACCACATCCGCTCCATCATCCAAGTCGCGACTGTTTCTTGGCCTTTACGAATAAATGAACGTTTATTGTATAAAAACAAGTTCTTTGCAAGCTGTTGAGACACGGTAGAACCGCCAGCAACAATCTCACCCTTTTCATTATTTCGCTCAAGAGCAAAACGAATACCCTGCCAGTCAAAACCATGGTGATGAATAAACTTTGCGTCTTCGCCCGCTAAAATCGCATGTTTGAAATTGTCGCTAATATCATCATAGTCGCGCCATTCATGAATGATCGGCTCTGATGTATCAGACCAATAATCAATTCGCATGAACATGGTCGTATCCACTTCATGTGTCCGCCACCAGACCAAACTCGAAAAAATCCAAAGTTGAATAAGGAGAATCGCCCCAATAAAAATTAACAACACGCGAACAATAAAAGCTTTCATGTTCGTCCTGATCTCCTGTATTCAACTTTTTTCATGTTAAGCTGTAAAGCATGTTCATATATAACAAAAGCATAGCATGACTCAATATCAGCCTCCGCACATTAATCGTAAACTCAATGTACAAAATTGGTGGCTGACCGCCCTACTCATCGCAATCAATGTAGGTTTGTTTGTCTGGCAAATTGCGACTGGTGTCGATATTAGTGACCCAGCCATGAAAGATGCCATTCATTGGGGGGCTGATTTTACACCACTTACTTTTTCTGGGCAGCCCGAACGTTTATTTACCAGCATGTTTTTTCATTTTGGTTTAGTTCATCTCATGCTTAACATGTGGGCCCTCTATATTTTCGGTAATGTTGCTGAGTCACTATTTGGCCGCTTCTATTTTATTGGAATATACTTACTCGCTGGCTTATTCGGTAGCCTTTTAAGTAGTTATATGACCATTCAAAATGGACATGAATTACTGCAACATTTCGACCAAAGCTTACTTCCTCATGTCAGTGCCGGCGCATCGGGTGCTGTAATGGGATTAGGTGCTGCGTTAACAGTTCTTTCTTTATTTCCACCTCTGCCTCATCAAGCCTACATACTTGATAAAAAAGCATTATTAATGATTATGGCAATCAACCTTATTTTTGGTTTTGTCGCAACTGGCATTAATAATGCCGCACATATTGGCGGCATGGTTATTGGAGCATTTCTTGCACTGATGTGGTACTTAAGCTATGTCAGCAAGTTTAAAAACACACTCAAAATTTTAGGTCTTTTAGGTGCAGTTTTAATTACAGGTGGTTTTTATATGTACTGTGTACAACTCAATTCACCTTTACTTCCGTTATGGCATGAAATCATCATCCAAAACCCCGGAATTATTCCTTAAGTTACAACTGGTTTAATTCTCTTAAGCTTTGTAAAGGTGGTAAGTTGCAAAGATAACCGAGTCGATAACGACCAATCAAAGCACAGACCAGCATCATGCCAAGCGGTAAAATCAGCCATATTTCAAAATGCCACTGTATTGCCATATTCATTTTATAACTAGCAATAGCACTAATTACTTCTGCAAAACAGCAGGCCACTATGCCTGCTAACAATCCTAAAAACCCTATCTCAAAACTAAGCATTTGCTTCATTTTGTTTTTTGACAAACCAAATGAACGTAATAAAGCAACTTCACGGCGTCGCTCATCCATTAATAGATTTAAACATGCAACAAGAACTAATACGCCTGAAAACCCAACTAATGCTGCCAGTACAGTCACAATTTTGACCAAAACATTCATTAAGCGTTTTACTTCATCTAAAATTCGATCAACATCAATAAATACCGTATTCGAAAACTGCTGAATGATATTAATCATTTTTGGTTGATCTAGCTTAGGTACATAAAAGCTACCCAAGTAACTTCCAGCATTTTCATCTAACGTTTTAGGTGAAAAAATAAAGAAAAAGTTAGGGCTAAAACTTTCCCACTCTACACTTCGGAAGTTAATAACTTTGGCCTGTAAAGTGCCTTCCGGCAGACTAAAGCTAAGCTTATCTCCAATTTGAATACCAAGGCTTTCAGCCGTTTTGTTTTCAACAGAAACTTGCCCTACACCACTAAACTGAGCTTGTCCTTTTGTAATGGCATTGTCATTCGGCAATTGATTAGACTGAGTTAAATTTAATTCGCGGCGCAAAGAATTATTCTGTTTTATAGCTTCTTCCGAAAAAGGTACATCATTCTTTGCCAATAATCGGCCACGGATATTTGGATATAACGGCGTGCTTTGCCAACCATTTTGCTTTAATTGTTGTTCAAAATCTTTTAAGTCAAATGGCGGTAACCCATAAACAAATTGATTAGGTGTTCCTTCGGGAAGTTGCTGCTGCCAACGCTGTAATAAATCTGTTCTTAAGACACTTAACACCGTAATGAGGCTTAATCCTAAAGCCAGAGCAGTAATTTGTAATGCACTTTGAGACGGAGAACGAATATAAAAAGACAACCGATTTTTCATCTTTTTTAAGCTACGAAGCAAAAGCCAAACAGCGGTGTAAAGAAAAATACAAAGAATGATAATAGCAGCCAAAACCGAAATGCTGAGCATCAAGTTTTCACTCAGCACCAAGCTAAAAACAATCAGGCTGCTAATACCGGCAAAAAACATAAAAAATAATGATTTTCGAGATTTTGCCTGTTCACGAATAACCCGAATAGGCGGTGTATTTAAAAGCTCCCAAATACTTGGCAAAATAAATCCAAGCAGTACAATCACACTCGTAAAAATAGCGATTGGTAACGGCCCAAGTAAAAGCGGTATTAGCGAAAAACTTAATTCCAGCTGAGGAATGAGTTGTAACATCAGTTGCAGCAGGCCATACCCCATGACTAAACCTAATAGACTACCCATCACAATCGAAATCGCACTAACAATAGACAGTAGTCCAATATATGCCCACAAGATTTGGAACTTACTTGCTCCTAAACATCTGAGAAGTGCAATGTGATCTTGGTTTTGTTGAACATATCGTTGACTCGTTAAAGCGATGGCAATACCACACAATAAAATTGTTAAAATATTGGCCAGTTGCAAAAAGGTATCTAAGTTTTCAAGTGGGCGTAATAATCTACTATTTGATTCACTTGCATCACGTAAACGCAAGCCTGCCGTTTCATCTAATTCTTTATTTGTAGTTTGATGCTGCTGTTTAAACTGCTTAGAGAAAGCTTGAACCTGTTCAGAACTACCTGCCATTAATAAGCGGTAATCAATTCTGCTTCCTGTCTGAATTGCATGAGTTTTAGCAATATCAGCTTGATGAATAATAACCGTGGGAGAAAAGCCAGAGAAACCTAACTCCTGATTTGAATCACGCACAATCACGCCACTAAAACGGAAGGTGCCATCCGCAATAGAAACAGCATCACCAAGTTTTACTTTAAGTAAATCAGCAGCCCTTTGACTTAGCCAGACTTCACCAGATTGAATTGCTTGCGTCTTTGGCTCAATTTCTAACTGTCCTCTTAATGGAAATAAAGGCTCTATTGCTTTTACATTGACCATAACAAACTGATCTTGGGTATGAGCCATAGAACTAAATAGAGTGACCTTAGTTTGCTTTAAGCCAAGCTGCTCTGCCCTTTTTTTCCAAGACTGTTCAATAGGTTCATTATTTGATAAAACTAAATCAGCACCCAACATTTGCGAAGCTTGCAAACTGACAGCGTTTTTAACTTGGTCATTGCTAAATTTCAGAGCGGTTGTTGCACTGATCGCAAGCGATAGAGCAATTATGAGCAGATATAATCCACCTGTGCGGAAACTTTGTAGTAAAAGTGGTTTTAGAAGATTGCGCATCATTTAACCACCCTGTACTGTCTTTAGTCGGCCGTCGTCTAATTCAACATGACGCTGACAAAGGGTTGCTAGATTACGGTCATGGGTCACCAAAATCAGAGTCGTACCTAACTCTCGATTTAAATCAAAAAGTAGACTCTCAATTTCTTGTGCTGTCTGACCATCTAGGTTTCCAGTCGGTTCATCAGCAAAAATAATTTGTGGTTCTGCAATCAGTGCTCGTGCAATTGCAACACGTTGCTGTTCTCCTCCAGATAAGACTTTAGGTGTTTGTTCAACCTGACGACTAAGTCCCACTCGATGTAACCAATCTAAAGCTTTTTTCTCTGCAGTTTTATAATCGAAATCTTTACGTAACCTCAAGGGCAACATCACATTTTCAAGCGCACTCAACTGAGGTAAAAGTTGAAAAGACTGAAATACAAAACCAATATGCTGCATTCTGATTTGGGCGCGTTGTTCCTCTGTTAGCTGATGAACAGCTTGCCCGCACAACCAAACTTCGCCTTCAGACGGTTGATCTAAAGTCGCCAAAATTCCCAGCAAGGTCGATTTACCTGAGCCAGAACGCCCCGTAATTGCTACCTGTTCCCCTTCAAAAATCTCTAAATCGATCTCTTTTAAAATCGTAAACTGATTTTGGTTAATCTGAATAGTTTGTGTAACTTGATGGGCAGCAATGATGGGTTGTGGCATGATGTAAAAAGTCCTATGTATTCAGAATCAGAGTCGAAGTACAAATGTATAAATCTTTTTTGATTGGTTCTAAAAGCATCATGCTCATCTCGTTGAGTATGTTACCTATGCTTGTATCGGCGAAAACTATTTTAATTTTAGGAGATAGTATTAGTGCCGGTTACGGAATTGATCCCAAACAAGGTTGGGTACAATTGCTGCAAAAACGTTTAGACCAACAGTATCCCAAACAGCACAAAGTGGTCAATGCAAGTGTTAGTGGAGAAACAACCAGCGGCGCTTTAGCCAGATTACCTAAGTTATTGCAGACCTATAAGCCTAATGTGGTCGTGATTGAATTAGGTGGGAATGATGGTTTACGTGGGCAACCCCCTCAAATGATTCAACAAAATCTGTCTCAACTGGTTCAATTAAGCCAAAAACAAAAAGCTAAAGTTATTGTTTTTGGTATGAAAATCCCGCCAAATTATGGAACTGCGTATAGCAAAGCTTTTGAAAATAATTATAAAGTTGTCAGCCAAAAATATCAGGTGAAATTACTGCCATTTTTCCTAAATGGTGTCGCAGGTCAAAAACAGCTTATGCAAAATGACTTGATTCACCCAAATGCACAAGCACAATCAAAACTAGTTAATTTGGCTTATCCATACATAAAAGGTGCCCTATAGGCACCTTTTAGTTTTAAGAATTATTGCTAATATGATTAGAAATCAAAAAAAGTAACTTCGCCAGTTTCTAGCGAATATTCAGCACCAACAACAATTAATTTACCTTGTGCAATTAAATTTTCTAGCACAGCCGAACCATGACGTAATTGATTTACTGAAGCAAAAACGTTTGAACGTACTGCATGGCATGAAAGTTTTTTCAAATCATTTTTTAGATCAGTTTGCATCAAAATTTCAACTGAAGGTCGAACACGGTTCACAATCGACATTAAGTTTGCAGAGGGTGGTTGATCAGGATTCATCAACGTATCAATTGTTGCTTGAATCGCGCCACAATGACTATGTCCTAATACCACAACAACTGGGCAGTCATAACGCTCTGCTGCGAATTCAACACTACCTACTTGTGAAGGTGCAACGACGTTACCCGCAACACGAATTACGAATAAGTCACCAAGACCTTGGTCAAATACCATTTCTGCTGGTACACGAGAATCAGAACAACCTAATACAATCGCAAACGGATTTTGATCCTTTGCCATTTCAGCTCGTTCATGATGCGATAAGGTTTTTGCAAGGGAAGTATTTCCATTTACAAATCGTTGATTACCAGCTCTCAAACGATCTAAAACTTCTTGCGCAGTAGGCATTTTATATTTCCATTGTTTTTTCAAGGTTGGAAATCATTTTAATGTGTCAAATTTTGAATGTCACTGACAAAAAATTAAATCCTTTTCCATGAAAAATTTTAAAAATATGTCCTCTACTTGAATAGAGAATTTACTGCACATTTGCTACTGTTTAGCGAAAAAATAGACATACTTTGGTTCTCGGATTGACTATAATTTTTGTCCTTTTGATCATTGGGCAAATGACTCATTGGCAAAGTTTTTCAATAATTTTCAAACTCGCTTATGCCTCAAGGATGAAATCTTATGACAACGCTGTTTGTATCAACCAAAACTACCCTAAAAAAAACAGCTATGGCACTTGCCTTGGCCTGTAGCCTTACAACAATAACAGGTGTTTTTCAGACGCAAGCAGCTGATACGATAGATATAAACTTTCAGAATATTTTACAACAAGAGCGCAGTTGGGCAGGTTTACAAAGTAAAAGTTTAAAAGTTGGTGATATAACTTGGTCATATAGTGAAGGTGGGTCTGCCACTAAACCCACTTTACTCCTTATTCATGGATTAGGAGGGAGTCGTGATAACTGGAACCGTGTCTCTCGTTATCTGACAGCAAATTACCATGTCATTATTCCTGATTTACCTGGCAGTGGTGAAACCTTAGTTACACAAGACTTTGATTATTCAGTGCCTAATCTTGCCGAAAAATTACGTCGTTTTGTTGAAGCTGCAAATTTAAAAGGCCCTCTTCATATTGCTGGCCACTCACTTGGCGGTTCAATTGCCTTACTCTATGCTGGACAATATCCATTTGAAACCAAAAGCCTATTCTTAGTTGATAGTGGCGGTATTTTCCGTTCAGCAAATACAATTTATCTAAAAGATCCTGCTTACCTAAAACAACTTTTAGTATCTATAAAGGGTGACTTTAACTATTTATTAAAGCAAACCATGTTTAATCCTCCGTTTATTCCAAAAGAATTTTTAGAAGCTCAAGAAAAGCTGATGATTAATCAGGCACCTCAAACTCAAAAACTGGTTGATCAACTTATTGCACTCAATAAAGTCTACACGCCTGATTCATTTGCAGTTCTCACCAAGACAATCGATGCACCGACACTAATTTTATGGGGTAAGCAAGATAAGATTATTAATGTCGAAGTCGCAAGTGAACTAAAACGACTTTTAAAAAATGCCCAGCCTCCAGTTATTTTAGAAAATGTCGGCCATATGCCGATTTTGGAAGCTGAGCAGTTGGTTATTCAACAATATGTACCGTTTTTACTTAAAGTAGAAACAAATCAGTCTTTAAGAACGACTACACCTTAAATAAAACTTCGGACTTGTGAGACCTTATGTCTACCCAACCGCTTATAGAAAAACTCATTGAAGCTCATCTTGATTTTTTAGATGAAGAATTCGCTCAGCCCCATGTTATCCAACAAGAATTTGAGCAATTTTATCATTGGTTGGGTAGTCGGCAACTACAACACCTCTGGACCTTTGAACAAATTCAGCAGCTGATTCAAAAGCAGATTTTAGACACCCCTGCTTCTGATTCCCTGCTTGAACAAATTGCAGAACATATCCGCTTTGCATTGATTCACCCAACCAATGACACTACAACAATTGAAGATGTTATTCCTGTTTTAACAATTGACGGAATTGCGCAATACGTTGCAAGTAAAGAACAGCATCGTAAAAAAATCATTAAAACGATTGTGAATAATCCTGCATTTTCAGCACTTTTGACTCAACTGATTCAACAAACAATGCATGACTATTTAGATGAGTCGATGTCAAAACGGGTGCCGGGTGTAGGTCGTTTTATGAAGATGGGTAAATCGGTTCTAGAAACCGTAACCGACTCAAATCTAGATGACACGATTCATCATTATTTGCAAAAGAATATTTTAAAACTCAGCCAAATGAGTGAGCGTGTTTTAAATCAACATTTTGACAATGATAAGCTCTACCATTTTCAAGCAAATGTTTGGCATAAAGTTAAAACCATGCCGCTTTCTGTTTTAAAAAATTATGTAGAAGTTCAGGATTTATCAAAAACTGTGGGTTTAGGACATGAGATTTGGGATCACATTCGCCAAACTTCTTATTTGAAACAACAAGTACATGATGGTATTTACACGTGGTATGTGCGTAATCAGGAACATAATTTTGACTTGTTACTTCGTGATCTGAATATAGATGAAAGCTTAATTCAACATGAACTGACTCAGTTACTTGTTCCCGTATTACAGCAATTAGTTGCAACAGGGCATTTAAGACGACGTGCTCGTGTTTACCTAGAGAAATTTTATTATTCTGAAAAAGCATTAGATATTTTAAATAACAAAGGCGCTTAAAGCGCCTTTGTTATTACTATGGATTAAAATGAATATTTTAGAGAAGCGTAATAAGCACGACCTGGCTCATTGTAAGTTTGGCTAATCGAATTACTGTCTCTTAAAATTTGTTTATCAAATAAGTTGCTTACACCAATACGGGTACTAATATTGTCTGAAATTTTATAACCCATATTAATTCCAGCGGTACTATAGCTTTTTACAGTGCTTGGCTTAATCGCAGAATTTGATCCACCTGAACCAATGCCAGATTCGATTCTATTTTCGGCAAACTGACGTGATTTTTGACGGCCATATTGAGTGAATACAAAATTCACATCCAACTGATCTGTAATGTCGTAATCAAAGATTGAGTTAATTGTATAGTTTGGAACCAAAGATAATGGATTACCCGTTTGCTTATCTTTCGAGTCCATCATATAGGTAAAGTTATTGGTCCAGCGAATGTCGCCAAAGTCTAGTCCCAAACTTCCTTCAAAACCTTGAATTAATGCTTTAGGCGTATTTTCCCATCGTAAGATATTCCACTTGGTATTGGTCACAGCTCCTGTATTTGCATTGGTACTTGAGCCATCTACAGTGCCAACAACATTAGTTCCTGCCACAATTTTATCTTTATAGTCATTACGGAACCAAGTTAAGCTTGCATTCACAATATCTTTTTGGAACTGGATGCCTAACTCTTTGTTTACCGAAGTTTCAGGTTTTAAATCACCATTACCTTGTAATAAACAACGCGAATCAATATTGGCTGGACAACCATTGCCGTTTGTACTGAGTAAGTACCCTTCAGCATTTTGATACATATTCGGTGCTTTATAAGCTTTAGCTACTCCACCTTTTAAAGTGAAATAATCATTGAGTCTTTGAGTAACGTTTAAGCTTGGGCTCCAGTTAGAACCAGATTTACTATGGTCGTCGAAACGCAAACCTAACACGGCATCAGTGCTGTCGGTGAGTTTCAAGTTATCTTCGATATATGCAGAAGCAATACGTGATTCCATTTTACTGCGATTGCCTTTGGCTAATTGATCGCCATAACCTGAACCGCTGCTATCTGTACCCTGATTTGTCGAAATATTATCTTTAAATCTGTCTTCAACCCATTCAGTACCGAGTGTTAATACGTGTGGTACATAATACTCAAACGGAATATTGGCTTCACCATTCAACCGAAGAGTTTCTAATCTTGAAGTGGCTTTATCATCCAGATTATTAATTTTTCCTTCTGTGCTGCCGCCAAGACCTTCCGGAAGACGTTTATTATGAGTCTTATCATATTGAGCAACTAACTTGCTCTTACCCCAAGACCAGTCCCCTTCATGAGTTAATGCATAGCTATCGCGGTACATCGTATTGGTTTCTTTACCAATAAGTTCCGAGAGAATTGCATCTGCTTCAGCATTTGCATTTAACTGAGAATCGCCAGAATAAATATTACCTTGCTTGCTAGATGAAACATCAAGTAAGACGGTTTGCTGATCTGTTGCTTGCCATGCTAAGCGTCCCGAAATATCTTTATTTTTAACGCCTTCACGCCCAGCGGCTGTACTTCCAATTGATTTATTAATATCAACATCGTCAGATTCTGTTTTATTGTAATTACCATATAGACGGTATGATAGAACATCTTTAATCAGTGGCCCACTTACATTAAAACCAACACGATTTGATGAACCTTCTTTAGAATCTTCGGGTTGTGATGTATAAAATTCTACCGAGCCATGGGTTTCGTTAGTGACTTTTTTAGTAATGATATTGACTACACCACCTGCCGCACCCGAACCATATCGAGCTGCCGCTGGTCCACGTAAAACTTCAATAGATTCGATTGCTTCTGCTGGAACCCAGTTTGAATCACCCCGTGTATCACGCTCTCCTTTCCAACCATAACGAACTGAATTACGAGAGTTAATCGGTTTTCCATCCACTAAAATGAGTGTATTTTCAGGACCCATTCCACGAATATCAATTTGTCTATTATTACCACGCTGCCCCGTTGCGCTATTGCCTGTTAAATTGACACCCGGCATACGACGCACATAATCAGAAATATCATTACGAACTGGTAGTTTTTCTAAATCTTCTTGGGTGATCACTGATACACCGAGCGATTGCTTTACTTGCTCTTCAGCCGTTACAAAAATTGTTTCCAATTTCACAGGTTCAGCAGGCTTTTCTAATGCTTGTTCAGCTTGTTCTTGCTCATTTTTTGCAGCATAAGCCATAGACATCATACTTGCCAGTACTGAAACAGAAAGCACTGACTGGATAATACGCTTCGACATAAGTATTCCCAATATATTGATTTATTAAACATCTCTCATTTTAAGTTCCGCATTGTAACAAATCTAAATAAAATTACAAATGATATTGATAATAATTATCATTATTTATATTGAATAATAAAAAAAGCCTCAAATCGAGGCCTTTTTATTTCACTTTTCAAATAATTTGATTATTTGAAATAAGCACCTTCAGCTTGGGTATGGTCAGTTTCATCAACCACACGTTGTAGCTCAGGAATGTTCTCTTTCAAAGTCGTTTCTACACCTTGTTTTAAGGTAACGTCAATTGCAGAACATCCTTGGCAACCACCACCAAATTTCAAGACAGCTGTTAAACCATGTTCTGGATTATCTTGTACTTCTACCAAGCTACAATTTCCGCCATGCCCTGCAAGGCCCGGGTTAATTTCTGCTTGAAGAATGTAAGTAATACGTTCTTCAATTGATGCATCTGGACCAACTCGTGGAACTTTAGAGTTTGGAGCACGGAAGGTTAACTGACCACCAAAACGGTCCTTGTTATAATCAATTACAGCATCTAAAAGGTAAGGAATAGATGGTGCATCAATATATGCAGGGAAATCAGGATAGTCCTGTTTATAATCCGTCGGGATCACTTCTTCTGGTGCACTATATGCCATACAGCATTCTGCACGTGGCGTACCCGGATGTTCAACAAAAACTCGAACGCCAATTCCCGGAGTATTTTGTTTCGACAATAAATCGTGCAAATACTCTTGTGCAGATGGGGTAATCAAAAGGTTTGGAATTTCTTCTGCAACAGCAGTGTTGGTGTTCTCAGTCGACATAACAATATTCCTCAAGCTGATGCCTTTATATTAACTGAAGATGAGGTAGATTGAAAAAAAATCAACTAAATTTGTCGGATTTATACACAACAGGGTTTCAACTTAAGTTTTTAATGGCATTATTGGGCTCAGTATTGATCATTTTTTAAATATTCCTTATGTTGCATTTGCCGTTTAACCATACCATTACCCTTATTATTATTACGGTCATTGTCTCTTTACTTGCTTTTAGCAACCAAAATGTGATGAATCGACTTATCTTTTGGCCACCAGCAATGCAACGAGGTCAATTTGATCGTTTCATTACTCATGGCTTTATTCATGCAGATGGAACCCATCTACTTTTTAACATGATCACCCTGTTTTTCTTTGGCAGCATTATTGAAAGTTTTTACCGCCAATATTTTTATGACATGGGTTTTGTATTGTTTTACTTAGGTGCTTTGATCTTTGCGATTTTACCTAGCTATTTACAACATAGAAATGATACAAACTGGGCTAGTCTAGGCGCCTCTGGTGCAGTTTCCGCTGTTTTATTTGCTTATATTCTATTTCAACCATGGAAGCTGATTTTTGTATTCTTCATTCCAGTACCAGCAATCATTTTTGCTGTTTTATATGTAGCGTACAGTATTTGGGCGGGCAAACGTGGCAATAGTCATATCAATCATAGTGCTCACTTGTGGGGTGCAGCTTACGGGGTCCTTGTAACCATTTTGATCGAACCTAAAGTGATTCCACATTTCTTAGACCAGCTTACTCGCTTACCGTTCTAAACTAAAAATTCAAAGAAAAGCCCGCAATGGGCTTTTCTTTTTTTCTCATTTATTTATCACCATAAATTCTCAGTCTTTTTTCTGATTTTCTTTGATCTTTTCCTTGTTTTGATTGCAAAAACCATCTGATTAAACTCATGCCAATTCTTTTAATAATTCAGATGATACAATGAAGTACAAAGCAATTTTATCTAGCCTTTCCATTGCCTTATTTAGCTTATCTTTGGCTGGGTGTAATGACAACGATTCACAAGAAACTGGTGTAAGTAAGCCACAACAGCCCAATATATTATTTATTATGGCCGATGACTTAGGCTATTCAGATTTAGGAGCTTTTGGCGGGGAAATTCATACACCAAATATTGATAGCCTATCTCAAGAAGGCCGTCTTTTAACTGATTATCATACTGCCCCAACATGCTCACCAACACGTTCTCAACTCATTTCTGGTACTGATCACCATTTGGCTGGTATTGGTGCAATGGCTGAGCTCACGCCAGAACATTTGAAGGGACAGCCAGGCTACGAAGGGTATTTAAACGAACGTTCATTATCGATTGCACAAGTGCTGAAAGATAATGGCTATCGTACTTATATCAGCGGTAAATGGCATTTAGGGTTAACCCCTGAAACCAATGCACATGCGAAAGGTTTTGACCATTCATTTACATTATTACAAGGTCTAGATCACCACTTTAAGCAAGCGCCAAGTGCCTTTAAGCGAAATTCAACATATACAGAAGATGGGCAAATTGTTCCTGTTTCGGCATTGCCTGATGACTTTTTTTCGACTAACTATTTTACCGATAAATTACTGAGCTATTTAGACTCTGGTAAAAGTAGTGGAAAACCCTTCTTTGCCTATGCAGCCTATACCGCACCTCATTGGCCAATTCAGGCACCTGCTGAGTATCGCGAACGTTATCGCGGAGTTTACGATGTTGGTTACGATGCAATTCGTAATGCGCGTATCGCACGCCAAAAACAGCTTGGCATTATTCCTGCAAATTTTGATGCAGCAGAACCAATTTCCACTCAAAACACCCCACAAAAATATGGAAAATGGAATGAATTAACAGCCGAGCAAAAAGCACTTGAAGCCCGTAAAATGGAAATCTATGCAGGTATGGTAGAAAATCTCGATGCCAATGTGGGCCGAATTATTCAATACCTCAAACAAAATAATCTTTATGAAAATACCTTAATTTTCTTTGTTTCCGACAATGGCGCAGAAGGTTTTGTACGTGGAGGATACGGCAGTGAATCTGGCTTTGATAACTCTGTAGCAAATGTAGGTACGCCGACTTCGTATCACTATATTGGACCACGTTGGGCTGAGGTTAGCGCTGCGCCATTCCATTTATGGAAAGATACAGCCGGTGAAGGCGCGACCACGGCCCCTGCTATTGTGAAATTACCACATCAGAAAAAAGCAGAAGAAACCAATAACAGCTTTGCATCCGTGCTCGATGTTTTCCCAACTTTACTAGAATATGCTCATATTCCAGTACCTCAAGGCCAATATAATGGCCGTACCATTAATACGCCATCAGGGATTTCATGGAAGCCTTTGCTTGAAAATAAAACAACTACGATTCGCCCCGAAAATTTTAGTTTTGCCGATGAGTTACATGGCAGTAAATATGCAAAACAAGGCGAGTGGAAAATTGCACTTCAAGGGCGCCCTGAATTAGGTACAGGAAATTGGGAGTTATACAACATTAAAACAGACCGAGGTGAAAGACAGAACGTTGCTCAGATTTACCCAGCTAAAGTCCAAGAACTTTTATCGGTCTATCAAAAATATACTGAAAAGAATGGTGTGCAGGAATATAACGCTAAATGAGATTAAAACCATTTTTAGTTACCACCATCAGCCTGTCTTTTATGGCGGGCTGTAGCCAACCTTCACAAGTTTCTGAACCTGTATCATCGTCTCAGAAACAAACTTCTTTAGCTGACTTAGGTTCTATTGAAAAGTGTAAAAATTACACAGGACTACCTCAAAGTTGGCTGAAGAAACCCACTGCTGGAATGGTTTTAATTGCCGATGGGAATTTTAATTTTGGTTCTGAGAAAGCCTATCCCGATGAACTTAATTTTGGAAAAAAGCAAAGGGAAGTTAAAGGCTTCTGGATTGACCAGACTGAAGTCACCGTTGCTCAGTTTACAAGTTTCGTAAAAGCAACGGGCTATATCACCGATGCCGAAAAACAAAAGCAGGCCGCAGTTTTTTCACCAGACCCTGATCATCCACAGCAATGGTGGCAGCTAAAGTCAGGTTATACATGGAAAACCCCAAACGGCAGTAATGGCGCCGTAGCAAACTCTAATGAACCTGTGCGATATGTGAGTAAAAATGATGCTGAACACTATGCAGTTTGGCTCGGACATGACTTACCAACAGAACTAGAATGGGAATATGCAGCTAAAGCAAACTCTCAAACTGATACACCATTGCACCAAGCCCCTACCGATGAACACCAACATCCACAAGCAAATTACTGGCAAGGTGAATTCCCTTTTCAAAACCTAAATCAAGATCATTTTAAAGATGTTGCGCCTGTTGGATGCTTTGCACCAAATAATTTTAAGCTATTTGATATGATTGGAAATGTGTGGGAATGGACCTCATCTCCCTATCAAGGTGCTCATGACCAACATATGGGAAATTATTCTGATTTAAGACAACAACAGATCTCAAGTACTCAATATGTAATTAAAGGCGGATCTTTTCTTTGTGCACAGAACTATTGTTCACGTTACCGAAGCAGTAGCCGCTATCCGCAAGACTTTGATTTAGCAGCAACTCATGTTGGTTTTCGAACAATTTTACGATCTCCTTAATTTCTTCTTAATTCCACTAATTAAAGATATTTTTTAACCAAAATTAGGTCGAAAAATAATCAGAATATTTCTATAGTATAAAAGAGAATGATAAAAAAGTGAGAACATGATGAAAAAACTACTTCTTTGCGCGGCAGCCATTTTCACAATGTCACTGTCAGCCTGTGCCGTTCACACCCCAGATGGCAGTATTGTAATTGACCCAGATTCACCTTACTACGGACAACCTGGAGGTTTTTGCCCACCAGGACAAGCGAAAAAAGGACGTTGTTAGTTATTACCTCTTCCAAAGCAATTTTCAAGTTGCTTTGGAAAAGTAGATTTTAATAAAAGTGATGAATTGAATACTTCAGCGGAGGGCTTCAGCCCAAAAATAGTTGGGATGAAACTAGAAAATTATGGTGCAAAAAAATCACCATATCCCCAAGATTTTTAAAAGACAATCTTATGTTGTCTTCTATCTAGTTTCACCCCAATTCTTTCTTATTCAATCTGACTTTTCTTATCTTTTAATAAAAAGTCTAGTTTTTAATCATTTCTGTATCTGTATTATTGATACATTTTGAACATTTTACCTTCAGGTTAAAACTGATGTATTTGCTTAATACAAAATAATCATTTATGTAACATAAG
The DNA here is from genome assembly GCF_035615195.1 of Acinetobacter sp. IK31. NCBI lineage: Bacteria > Pseudomonadati > Pseudomonadota > Gammaproteobacteria > Moraxellales > Moraxellaceae > Acinetobacter > Acinetobacter sp. IK31. The sequence continues at coordinate 119,075 of NZ_JANBOB010000032.1, forward strand.
TCTATAAAAATGTTCTAAAAATGTGAAAAAAATTAAGACTAAAACGAGATGAATTTATCATAATAAATTTCTATTTCACGCTTCATCACAAAAATAATCAATATTATTTTGTCAGTTATTGCCACTCGTTTCCTTTCATTGGCATAGATAATGTATACATCTGTATATTAACCCAGTCGTATAACGAGATATTTTATGTCCAGCACAAGTCAAGTCGAAGGTCTACAATTTCCAGTACACGCCTCAACAAAAAAACAAAGTACATCTCTTACAGGCCAAGAGATTTTGTCAGAGGCTTTATCTGTCGTAGATAATAAAACTGCGCAACAAGTGCTGAATGAAAAAAACTGGCGAAAAAACTACCCTATATATTTTAAAGCACTTGTTAAACAAGGGATCTCTAATAGTAGCAACCCCATTACTATTGCTAAGCAAGGTTTGCATAAAGCTCACCATATTTTTGACTTTTATCGTGATAGTAAACACTATCTTTTAAAAGATGCGGTTCATATTGCTTCATCTACGCCTCTTCATACAGTAAAACTTAAAGGTGAAAGTGAAGCAGCACCAGAGTGGTATGTTCCTTATAAAGGACAAAAACTCAGTGGACAAAGCTTGCTTGACCAGATTCAGCATTGGGAAAATGCAGGTATTATGGAGCCGAGCCATGCACAGGCTTTACGTGAAGCCGTAGCCCATCCAGAATGGTTTGATTTATCTGACCGTACTATGGTGCTGTTTGGTGCAGCTTCAGAAGCAGGACCTCTACCTTGGTTAGCTAAATGGAAAGCGAATATTATTGCTGTCGACTTACCAAACCCACGTGTCTGGGGCAAAATTTTAAATACGATTCAACAAGGAAACGCAACCCTCATTGCACCATGTGTTGAACCAGTTGATTCATCAGCAAAAGTTTCTGAACTAAAAGATAAATTGGGTGCAAATTTACTAACTCAATTACCAGAAATTGCGCAGTGGTTAGTTCAGTTTCCACAAAAATTAGATTTAGCTGCAATTGCCTATTTAGATGGGGAAAAGCATGTTCGTGTTTCCATGGCAATGGACAGCATCATGCAATTTGTAAGCGAGCATAAGTCTGATACGAGCCTTATGTTTATGTGTACGCCAACCGATGTTTATGCGGTTCCTAAAGAAGTTGCCAAAGCTGCTCAACAAAAGTTTAAATCACGTACAAAAATACAAAAAATGGCAGTGAAAGGTGTTTCCGCTCTTTCGCTCAATCGTTTTTTTCAAGCGCCATATCAAGACTTAATTGCTTGTGAAAATGGAAAAACTTATGGCATTGCCGACTGTCTAGTTGTTGAACAAGGGCCAAATTACGCCTTGGCAAAACGCATTCAACAATGGCGTGCTATTTTGGCCCGCCATCAGGGACAACAGGTAAGTATTAATATTGCTCCATCTACAACGACTCACTCTGTGACTAAAAATCCATTGTTAAAAGCTGCTTTTAATGGTGCAGAGCTTTTTGATGTAGAAGCATTTAGCCCTGAAACGACCAATGCCATTATGGCGGCAATCTGGATTCATGACTTAAGAAATGAGTCTTCTGTAGCAAATCCTGAAACTGAGCTGGACCATCCACTTGAACTCATGATGGAAGGTGCCAACCACGGCGGATTGTGGCGTGTTGCTTATTTAGCAAGAACTGCCCTGCCTTTTGCTGCAATCTATGGCTTTGCAATCGAAAAACTACCATTTGGGAAATCATCTAAAAAATAATGATATTAAAGCCCAATTCTAGAATTGGGCTTTTTTCTATATTTATCTATTTATTTTGAAAGTGTGATAGATATTTTTGCATTTCATCAGGCGGCACCATACCGCCTCCTGTCGCCCATATCACATGGGTTGCCTGTTGTAGTTTCTCAGCTGATAGTTGATGTAAAGCCAAATAATCAGGACTCGTCTGGACATAATATGGCCCCATCATTCCAGCTACCGCAGAAGGCTCAAGTTGAATATTTTCGGTTTGATTTAAAAGTGCAATGAGCTCATATAAACGTTCATCATCAATGGTGTAGTAGCCATCAATTAACTGCTGCATAGCACGTCCCACAAAACCTGAAGCACGGCCTACTGCGAGCCCATCTGCGGCAGTTACGTTATCGAGTCCAATGTCATTCACTGAAATCTGATCATGCAAACCTGTATGGACACCCAGTAACATACATGGCGAATGGGTGGGTTCTGCAAAAATGCAGTGAACATGCTCACCAAAAGCAAGTTTCAACCCAAAACTGACACCTCCAGGGCCACCACCAACGCCACATGGCAAATAAACAAATAATGGGTGTTCAGCATCGACTTTAATTTGTTTTTGCTCAAATTGCTGTTTTAAACGTATTCCTGCAACTGCATAACCTAAAAATAATGTTTTTGAGTTTTCATCATCAATAAAAAAGCAGTGCGGATCTTGCTCTGCTGCTTTTCTTCCCTCTTCAACAGCGACTCCATAGTCACTAGCATATTCCACAACATTAACGCCCAGTGAACGTAGTTTATCTTTCTTCCACTGCCTCGCATCGGCAGACATATGAACAGTTACTCTAAAGCCCAGTTTGGCACTCATGATACCAATCGAAAGCCCTAAATTTCCTGTAGAACCTACCGCAACTTGGTACTTAGAGAAAAACGTTCGAAATGAGTCTTGATCTAACTTACTATAATCGTCTTCCAACTTGAGAAGTCCAGCCTCAATTGCCAACTTTTCCGCATGAGCCAAGACTTCATAAATACCACCACGTGCTTTGATTGAACCAGAAATAGGTAAATGGCTATCTTTTTTCAGCCAGAATGTTCCACTCAACTGCACTTGTTTTGTTGAAGATAATGCTTGTTGCATATGGGCAATTTCAACTATTTCTGATTCAATTTTTCCATGTTGTGCTTGAGTTTCAGGAAACACCTTTGCTAAGTACGGTGCAAAGCGCTCTAATCTGGCTTCTGCTTCACTTACGTCCTCTGCTGTGAGCCCAACTTTTTCTAAAGCTTCTTTTAAAGGATAGCAATGTGGTGTAAACCAAAATATCTCTTGATAATTCTGCAATTTTTCAATAAGTGGGAATTGTTGTTTTAGCTGATCTATTTGAATCTCATCCATAATCTATCCTGATATCAAAGTTTTAAGCCTAGCCTCTAAAGCTGCTTGATGCTCTATAATGACTTGTTAATTTATAGTTGAATGTACATGAAGATAGACTGAACATTAAAAAGAAACAAATAAAAAAGCCACTGTGAACAGTGGCTTTAATTTTTTAAATGCGTTTATACAAACTGTAAGAATAACCAGTACAAACCGCCTGACAAACAGATTGTTGCAGGAAGTGTAAATACCCATGCAGATAAAATTGTTTTAACTGTATTAAAGTTTAAACCAGATCTATTCGCTACCATGGTACCTGCCACAGCACTGTTTAAAACGTGTGTTGTTGAAACTGGCATACCTAAACCGTCAGCAGCTGCAATTGTACTCATTGCCACAAGTTCAGCAGACATCCCTTGACCATAAGTCATATGATGCTTACCAATACGTTCACCTACAGTCACAACAATACGTTTCCAACCAACCATTGTGCCGAGACCAAGTGCCAAAGCAACAGCTACTTTCACCCAAGTTGGGATGTATTGTAAGAATGAATCTAGGCTACTACGGTATGCTTTCACAAGTTTTTCTTGTGACTGATCCATTTTCGGTAATGCATTCGCTTTATCCAAACGTTTAAACGAAGTGGTGCTTAAATACATGTCATTACGAATTTCGCTAATTGCAGCTTCTGGAATATCTTTTAAGTTGTTATAGCTAGAAACACGCTCACCCAAATGATCAGTCATGCTTGCCAATGCAGGCATAACTTCCGGAGTTTGCTGTTTAGTTTGAATATATTTAGTCAAAATAACACGTGCTTTTTCATCGGTTAATTCTGGCTGATTTTGATTCAAAAATACGGCAGTTTGAGAAGAAAGCTGATGGAATGATTGAACTTGTTGTGTATCAAGGTTTTTATTTAATGAATAAGCCAAAGGCACCAGACCAACCAAAATCAGCATGATGAGACCCATACCTTTTTGACCGTCATTAGAACCATGTGCAAAACTTACACCTGTACAGGTAAAAATCAAGATTGCACGAATGATTGCTGGTGGTGGTTTATTCCCTTCAGGTGGCTGGAATAATTCTAATTGGCGTTTAAAAATAGTTTTAACCAACAAGAATACAATCGCTGCAAAAGCAAAACCAATTAAAGGTGAAAGCAATAATGCTTTACCAACTTTAATCACCTGATCCATATCAACACCACTGGTTGTTACGCCAGTCGATGCACTCAATAGATGGTTCATAATGCCCACACCCAAGATTGAACCAATCAAGGTATGAGAACTAGAAGCAGGAATACCCAAGAACCAAGTACCAAGGTTCCAAAGAATTGCAGCAATGAGAAGCGCAAAAACCATTGCGAAACCTGCACCGCTACCCATGTTCATAATCAATTCAACAGGCAACAATGCAATAATGCCGTAAGCGACTGCGCCGCTTGCAACCATTACCCCAAGAAAATTACAAAAACCTGCCCACATGACTGCAACTGGTGCAGGTAAAGCATTGGTGTAAATCACTGTTGCTACTGCATTTGCAGTATCGTGGAAGCCATTTACAAACTCAAAGCCTAATGCAATCAAGAGTGCTGTAGATAAAAGAATAACCGAATAAAGACTCAAAGGCGGTACGTGTGCTAAATCAGCACTCACCTGAAATCCAATATAAATAAGCGTTGCAACAATAATCGTCAGAAACACCGGCATAAAAAACTTAGGTGTCGGGACATGTACATTCGTCGATTTGACTTGCAGGTTTGCCGCAAGTTTTGAATCCGAAACAGGGGGTAGATTAGAATTCATGCAGACGGTAAGAGGATAGAAAAATCCTCTGTATTCTTAAATTAAATTATGACAATTATATGACAAAGCAGCGCCTGATGAAGTCAATTTTTCATATTTTGACCTCATTTGATGCACCTTTCCTCAATGCAATTTATTTTTTTATTAAAATACAATAATTTAAATCAAGTTATATCTTCCTTATTTATGATTATTTTTAAAGCAAAAATATCTAAAAAATTACCTGTATGATTATTTTTTAAACAGCTTAATTGTCATAAAATGGAATATTGAAGATGAAATATTTCAATATCATGATCATTTTATGAATATTTGATGAAAAAACGCCCTATTTTTATCCGGACACACTTTTTTTAACGAGTAATTTACGGTGAATGGTGGGTCGTCATAGATCATCATTTGTGCTGCTATTCTGTTACAATAGCGCCGCATTTTTAAATTCGTATATATAAAGGTCAGGGTTTTCTATGTCTACGCTTGCCATCCTAAAAGCGCTTCTTGCTAAACGTATTTTGATTATTGATGGCGCAATGGGAACGATGATTCAGCGCCATAAATTAGAAGAAGCTGACTATCGTGGTGAGCGTTTTGCCGATTGGGCACATGACTTAAAAGGTAACAATGACCTGCTTGTTTTGACACAACCTCAAATTATTCAAGGCATTCATGAAGCTTACCTTGATGCTGGGGCAGACATTATTGAAACCAACAGCTTTAACGGCACACGTGTTTCTATGTCGGACTACCACATGGAAGATCTGGTTCCCGAAATTAACCGTGAAGCAGCACGTTTAGCAAAAGCAGCTTGTGAAAAATATTCAACGCCAGACAAACCTCGTTTTGTAGCAGGCGTACTTGGTCCCACATCTCGTACCTGTTCAATTTCACCGAATGTAAATGATCCGGCATTTCGTAATATTAGTTTTGATGCGCTAAAAGAAAATTATATTGAAGCGACTCATGCACTGATTGAAGGTGGTGCAGATATTCTTCTGATCGAAACTGTTTTTGATACTTTAAACTGTAAAGCTGCCATATTTGCGGTTAAAGAAGTGTTTAAGCAAATTGGTCGTGAATTACCGCTAATGATTTCAGGGACCATTACCGATGCATCTGGTCGTACCTTAACGGGTCAAACTGCCGAAGCTTTCTGGAACTCTGTACGTCATGGTGACTTACTCTCTATTGGTTTTAACTGCGCCCTTGGTGCAGATGCCATGCGTCCTCACGTAAAAACTATTTCTGATGTAGCAGATACCTTTGTTTCAGCGCATCCAAATGCTGGCTTACCAAATGCGTTTGGTGAATATGACGAGACTCCTGAACAAACAGCTGCCTTCTTAAAAGAGTTTGCAGAAAGTGGTCTCATTAACATTACGGGTGGATGTTGTGGTACGACTCCAGACCATATTCGTGCCATTTATAATGCAGTCAAAGACATTACACCTCGCCAAATTCCTAAAACTGTACCAGCTTGTCGTTTAAGTGGTTTAGAACCTTTTAATATTTATGACAACTCACTTTTTGTAAACGTTGGTGAACGTACTAACGTGACAGGTTCAAAAAAATTCCTACGCTTAATTCGCGAAGAAAACTTTGCCGAAGCTTTAGAAGTTGCACAGCAACAAGTGGAAGCTGGCGCCCAGATTATTGACATTAACATGGATGAAGGGATGCTCGATTCGCAAAATGCGATGGTGCATTTCTTAAACCTTGTGGCATCTGAACCTGATATTTCACGTGTGCCGATCATGATTGACTCATCAAAATGGGAAATCATTGAAGCAGGTCTAAAATGTGTACAAGGTAAACCGGTTGTTAACTCGATTTCCTTAAAAGAAGGTTATGACGAGTTTGTCGAAAAGGCTCGCCTCTGCCGTCAATATGGTGCTGCAGTTATTGTTATGGCCTTTGATGAAGCGGGTCAGGCCGATACCGCTGCACGTAAGCGTGAAATCTGTAAACGCTCATATGACATTTTGGTCAACGAAGTCGGTTACCCTGCTGAAGATATTATTTTTGATCCGAACGTATTTGCGGTTGCAACAGGGATTGAAGAACACAACAACTATGCTGTGGACTTTATTGAAGCAACCGGCTGGATTAAGCAGAACTTGCCACATGCCATGATTTCAGGTGGTGTATCGAACGTATCATTCTCGTTCCGTGGGAATGAACCTGTTCGTGAAGCGATTCACTCTGTGTTCTTGTACCATGCCATTAAACAAGGCATGACCATGGGGATTGTAAATGCAGGTCAAATGGCAATTTATGATGATATTCCTAAAGAACTCAAAGCTGCGGTTGAAGATGTTGTTTTAAACCAGAACCAAGGTGAGACTGGTCAGGCAGCTACAGAGAGATTACTCGAAGTCGCTGAAAAATATCGCGGACAAGGCGGTGCACAACGTGAAGCTGAAAACCTTGAATGGCGTAACGAGCCAGTTGAAAAACGTCTTGAATATGCGTTAGTGAAAGGTATTACTACCTACATCGACCAAGATACTGAAGAAGCACGTTTAAAAGCCAAGCGCCCATTAGATGTGATTGAAGGCGCTTTGATGGACGGTATGAACGTGGTCGGTGACTTGTTCGGTTCAGGCAAAATGTTCTTACCGCAGGTTGTAAAATCTGCACGTGTCATGAAGCAAGCTGTGGCTTGGCTCAACCCGTACATTGAAGCTGAAAAAACAGGCAGCCAGTCTAAAGGTAAAGTCCTGATGGCGACTGTTAAGGGTGACGTACATGATATTGGTAAAAATATTGTGGGTGTTGTACTCGGCTGTAATGGTTACGACATTGTTGACCTTGGTGTGATGGTACCTTGTGAGAAAATCTTACAAACTGCGATTGATGAAAAATGTGACATCATCGGTTTGTCGGGATTGATTACCCCATCTTTGGATGAAATGGTTTTTGTTGCTAAAGAAATGCAACGTAAAGGTTTTAATATACCTTTATTAATTGGTGGTGCTACGACATCGAAAGCACACACAGCAGTAAAAATTGATCCTCAGTACCATAACGATGCGGTGATTTATGTTGCCGATGCCTCACGTGCTGTGGGTGTTGCAACTACCCTGCTTTCAAAAGAAATGCGTGGAAAATTCATTGAAGAGCACCGTGCTGAATATGTCAAAATTCGTGAGCGCTTAGCCAACAAACAACCTAAAGCTGCAAAATTAACCTATGCAGAATCCGTTAAAAACGGCTTTAAAATTGATGAAAGTTATGTTCCTGCAAAACCAAACCTTTTGGGAACTCAAGTCTTAACAAACTACCCGCTTGAAACATTGGTTGAATATTTTGACTGGACGCCATTCTTCATTTCTTGGAGCTTGGCAGGTAAATACCCTAAAATTTTAGAAGATGAAGTGGTTGGCGAAGCTGCAACAGATTTGTACAACCAAGCACAAGCAATGTTGAAAGATATTATCGACAACAACCTTTTTGATGCCCGTGCTGTATTTGGTATGTTCCCTGCGCAGCGCACTGACGCAGACACAGTCAGCGTATTTGATGAAGTGGGTCAAAATGTTACGCACACATTTGAACATTTACGTCAACAATCAGACAAAGTAACAGGTAAACCGAACTTGTCTTTGGCAGATTACATCCGTACTGACCGTGAGCAACAGGACTACTTGGGCGGATTCACTGTATCGATTTTTGGTGCAGAAGAATTAGCAAACGAGTACAAAGCCAAAGGTGATGATTACTCTGCAATTTTAGTTCAGTCGTTGGCTGACCGTTTTGCAGAAGCTTTTGCAGAACATTTGCATGAACGCATTCGTAAAGAGTTCTGGGGCTATAAAGCTGATGAAACACTGAGTAATGAAGAACTGATTAAAGAGAAATATGTCGGTATTCGCCCTGCACCAGGTTACCCTGCTTGTCCAGAGCACTCTGAGAAAGCGGTGTTGTTTGACTGGCTAGGTTCTACCGATAAAATCGGTACTAAACTCACTGAGCATTTTGCAATGATGCCGCCATCTTCGGTGAGTGGTTTCTACTATTCGCATCCTCAAAGTGAATATTTTAACGTAGGTAAAATCTCTCAAGACCAACTTGAAGATTATGCAAAACGTAAAGGTTGGACACTCGATGAAGCGAAGCGTTGGTTAGGACCAAATTTAGATGATTCGATTGCTTAAACTGAAATAATTATTCAAAAGGTTTGTTCTCATCTTATTGAGAAAAGAACAACTCAGAATCGAAAAAGGGCGTGAAGGTAAATCCTGTCACGCCCCTTTTAATTTGAAAGCTAAATACTTTTATTTCAAATGTGACTTAATTTTCTCTTTAACTGCTTCAGTTGAAATACCATATCGATCATGTAAAGTTGGTAAAGCTCCTGCATCTAAAAATGCATCTGGCAAACCAATCATATCAAAACGAGGATGTTGTCCATTTCTTAAAAGTAATGACCCGACTGCTTCCCCTAAACCACCAATCACAGAATGGTTTTCGGCAGTTAAAACAGGACGTCCACCTTTAGCGACTTCATCTAAAATAGTTTGTTCATCTAAAGGCTTAATGGTAGGTACATGCAGTACTGAAACCTCAATGCCCTCTTTTTCAAGCTCTTCGGCTGCCTCAAGCGCACGCATGGTCAATAAACCAGTCGAGATAATGAGTAAATCTTTACCCGGTTTAATCACCTGTGCCTTACCCAATTTAAACTGGTAATTGTATTTATCGAGCACTAATGGAACCTGTCCACGCAATAAACGCATATATACCGGACCATTATGTGCAGCAATTTGAGGAATCGCCTGTTCAATTTCCAAGGCATCACATGGGTCAATGACCATCAAGTTCGGCATTGCACGAAAAATCGCAATATCGTCAGTCGCCTGATGACTTGGGCCATAACCCGTGGTTAAACCCGGAAGTGCCGCCACAATTTTGACATTCAGGTTATCTTCTGCAATCGCCATACAAATAAAGTCATAGGCACGGCGTGATGCAAACACAGCATAGGTAGTGGCAAAAGGAACGAATCCTTCACGAGCAAGTCCTGCTGCTGCACTCATCAAAAGTTGTTCTGCCATGCCCATTTGGAAAAACTTGTCTGGGTTTTCTTTAGCAAAAATATGCAGGTCAGTATATTTTGATAAATCGGCTGATAACCCTACAATATCATCACGCTCTTTTGCCAAGGCATTGAGTGCATGACCAAATGGCGCTGGTTTTGTTGGTTGACCCTCGGCAGCAATAGAAGCAATCATTGCCGAAGTGGTTAGTTTTTTCTTAGGAGGATTGGCTAACTGGCTCATGGTGTATTCCTTACTGTCCGTAGTGGGTCAAAATATTTAAAGCGTCATCCCATTCATGTTCATCAACACGAATGAAGTGTGTTTTTTCACGGCTTTCCAAGAAAGACACGCCTTTGCCCATTTTGGTGTCACAAATAATGACTCGCGGGCATGCTCCCTCATGGTTTCGTGCTTGGTCGAATGCCTCAAGTAAAGCTTCCATATTGTTGCCATCTACGCGTTGGGTGTACCAACCAAATGACTGCCAGCGGTCTACAATGGGTTCAAAAGCCAAAATTTCACTTGAGTGTCCATCTGCCTGTTGGTTATTTACATCAATAATGGCAATCAAGTTATCTAGTTTCCAATGAGAGGCAGACATCACCGCTTCCCATGTTGAGCCTTCATTTAACTCGCCATCAGACAATAAGTTATAAACAAAAGCATCTGACTTTTTCTGTTTGAGTCCTAGACATGTGCCGACTGCAATTCCAAGACCGTGGCCTAATGAACCACCTGTAATTTCCATGCCCGGTGTGTAAGAAGCCATGCCCGACATCGGTAAACGGCTGTCATCTGCACCGTAGGTTTCAAGTTCTTCAAACGGAATAATGTTTGCTTCAATTAAAGCTGCATAAAGTGCAATTGCATAGTGCCCAATAGAGAGATAAAAACGATCACGGCCTTCCCACTCTGGGTTTTCTGGCTGATATTTCATGGCATGGAAATAAGATACTGCGAGTAGATCTGCGGCACCTAATGCTTGTCCAACATAGCCTTGACCTTGTACTTGCCCCATACGTAAAGCATGTTGGCGAATGTGGTAGGCACGTTGTTGCAACTCGGCAATTTGGCCTGATTTATCAACATTTAACATTGTCATTTACTATTCCTTATTAACGATTGACCAGTTTTGCCGGAACGCGCAGAACCAAACTGGCACCGAAAATTAATACTGCTGTGATTAAGAACATGCCAATTGCATTTGAACCTGTGTTGGTGGTGACCCAACCAATTAAATAAGGTGAGCAGAATCCAGCAAGGTTGGCAAAGCTATTGACTGCTGCAATACCTGCCGCTGCTGACACACCACCCAAGAAGTTAGTCGGCAACATCCAGAATAAAGAAGATGCAGTGAGCACACCTGAGGCTGCAATGCAAAGGCAAATTAAAGAAAGTGTCAGATTAGAGGCGAGCAAAGTCGCAAGTGTGAGTGCGATCGCACCTGCACACATTGGAATAATTAAGTGCCAACGGCGTTCTTGGAAATAGTCACCACTACGCCCTGCCAAAAGCATAACTACAATGGCGCACATATAAGGCAGGCTTGTAAGCAAACCGATATGCCAATTATCACTGATACCTGAGTTACGAATGAGAGTGGGTAGCCAAAAGGTAATGGCGTATTGACCCATCACGACACAAAAGTAAATGCCTGCAAGTAACCATAAACGTTTATCAGCGACAAACTCTTTAACGCTCCCGTGACCTTCTTTGTGCTGGTTATCTTGAGCAAGCTCTTGCTTCACCAACTTTTTCTCATCTTGAGTTAACCAGTTGGCGTCTTGAACAGAGTCTTTTAAAACAGCAAGTACGAGCAAACCAACAAGAACCGTAGGAATGGCTTCAATGAGGAACATCCACTGCCAGCCAAACCAGCCATGCACACCGCTCATTCGGTCCATGATTAGGCCCGAAAGTGGTCCACCAATCATTCCCGAAATGGGAATAGCGATAAACCAAAGTACGGTCATGCGTGCCCGACGATAAGACGGGAACCAGTAAGTGAGGTAAAGTAACAAGCCCGGAGCCAAACCTGCTTCAGCAACACCCAGTAAAAAACGTAAGGTGTAAAATTGCCATTCAGTTTGAACAAAAGCAAAACAACCTGACAAAATACCCCATGTAATCATGATGCGGGCAATCCAGCGTCTTGCACCTACCTTGTGGAGTACGATGTTACTTGGCACTTCGCAAAGGAAATAACCAATAAAGAAAATCCCTGCACCCAATCCATATACAGCTTCACTAAACTGTAAATCGCTCATCATCTGGAGCTTGGCAAAACCAACATTGACTCGATCTAAATAGGCACAAAAATAACAAAGCATTAAAAATGGCATAAGCCGAAATGCAATTTTTCGATACGCCGATTTACGAACTGCCGTATCTACTTCAGATGAAAATACTGTATCCATCATGCGAATCCCTTTACATTTGGCCACAGTATCCTCTTGTGACCATCATTCTATTTTTAGTTTTTAAATGGCAAGCTTTAATGAATCAGCATGCCACCATTTACATCAAGTGTTACACCCGTTAAGTACGCTGACAGATCACTTGCCAAAAATAATGCTGCATTTGCAACGTCTTGTGCTTTACCTAAACGACCGAGTGGAATACCCGCAAGAATGTCATGACGGCGGTCATCATTCATTAAACCACCAGTAATATCGGTTTGGATCAGGCCCGGAGTAAGTGAATTTACACGAATCTGATCGCCACCAAATTCACGAGCCATCGCTTTTGCCAAACCTAAAACCCCTGCTTTTGCAGCGCTATAATGCGGCCCGCCAAAAATACCACCACCGCGTTGTGCTGAAACAGAAGATAGGCACACAATGCTTCCGCCACCATTTGCTTTCATTGATGGAATAACAGCTTGCGACACAATAAGTGTTCCGCGTAGGCTGACATCTAAAATACGGTCATAATCATTGCGTTGAATATCAAGTGTTTTTACAGGCTGGGTAATGCCGGCATTATTAATTAAAATATCAATCTGTCCGTAGTGCTGTAGCGCTTGTTCAACAGCTTCTTTAACCTGCTCTTCATTTGCAACGTTTGCAACAAGACCTAAATGTCCTTCACCAAGTGCCTTTGCAGCGTTTTGGCTTTGAGCAAGATCTAAATCAACAATAATGACTTTGGCACCTTGTTGTGCAAAGATTTCTGCGGTTGCTCGCCCAATTCCACGTTCTGATGCTGCACCAGTAATTAATGCCACTTTTCCTTGTAGTAACATGTTGAATCCTCTTTTACGCTTTATTTCCTGAGTTCGGACCTAGATTCTCTTTTTTCAGGAGTTCCAGCAATCATCTCGAATTCAACTAGGCATGAAAAAAATTCATGCCTATGCTATTTTGAAATGAGTTTTAGGGATAAAAACGGTTTATTTCATGGATAGTAGTGAAAACAATTTCAATCAGATGCCCTCAATTAAAACACTACAGGCTTTTGAACAAACTGCCCGTTTTGGCAATGTTGCTAAGGCAGCGGAGCATTTGAATCTCACTCCTTCAGCAGTCAGTCACCAAATTGCCAAACTAGAAGAAATGATTGGGCAGAGTTTATTTATTCGTGGTGCCCGTGGTGTGACGCTTACCCCGTCAGGTGAACGCTATTTTCAGGATGTCACCACCATTTTGCATAACCTGATGTTAGCCACTGAAAAAGCCGCTGATAAAAGTCCTAAAGACAGTTTATATATTCATTCATCCCCAAGTTTTGGTTTGCTTTGGCTACTGCCACGCCTCGAATCATTTAAAGAAAAGTTCCCGATGATTCAGGTCAACCTGTCGTGTTCTTATGAAAACTTGCACTTTACTCGTGACAAGATCGACATTGATATTCGCCATGGTTTACCTAACTGGACGGGTGTGGAAATCAGGACAATTCGTAATGAAAAGCTAGAAGTACTTGCATCTCCTAAGCTACTTGAACGTAGCCCAGTACATAAACCTCAAGATTTATTAAAAAAAGAACTGATTTTATCGCGCTCAACCTTAGTCACTTGGCCTCAGTGGTTTGCACATCAGGGCTTAAGCATTCCTGAGTTTCCCTATACTTTGAGTTTTGACTGCTCTTACATGTCACTTGAGGCAGCAACACACGGACTAGGTTTTGTTTTAGAAAGTAATTTACTTACTCAAAATTATGTAGAGTCTGGAAAGTTGGTTAGAGTTTTTGCAGATGAGCTATCGATTCCTATTTCTGCTCATCATTTGGTTTATCCACGGACCCATCAGTTTATTCCTAAAATTGAGCTGTTTTTAAACTGGATTTATGATGAGTTGGTAGATTGAAAAAGTGATTTCTTAGTGGCTGAGACTCTATAATTTCTTCAATAAAGTAAATCATCTTTTCAATAGTAAGCTCATCAATAACACCATGGTTAATAATTTTTGACTCAACAAAACCCAAGCCCTGTTCAAGTTGGATGTGTTGGTTGTTTAGGTCAAATGACAGGCTATTGAGACCAAATGAAAATTTTAAAACTGAGTTGGGATGAGTCATAAAAATGGCTTGCTGTTGAAGTTTGCTAAAAAAGTTACTTTATTTATAGCCTTAAATTGTGTTGGTTGTGGAATATTTAGCATTAACTACTCGATTATTATTAACACTATATATAATAAAAACCTCTTTAAAAAGATGAAAAATCAATCTTATATTCATCCAATCCTACTATTACAAAATAGAGTATAAACATGAAAAAATTAGTAATTTTAAGTTTTACGATTTATAGCTTTGCGCAACTTACAAATGCAGCAACATTAAATGTAAAACCATATGGTACGACTCAAGACGGTCGAAAAGTTGATCTATACACCATGAGCAATAACAAAGGTATCTCTGTTTCTTTTATTAGTTTTGGTGGCGTAATTACACAGATTTTGACTCCCGATGCACAAGGTAAAAAAAACAATATCGTTTTGGGCTTTGATGATCTAAAAGGTTATGAAATAACTGATACTAAGGAAGGTATTCATTTTGGTGGATTAATTGGTCGTTATGCGAACCGGATTGGCAATGCAAAATTTAGCTTAGAAGGGAAAACGTATAATCTTGAAAAAAATAATGGCCCGAATTCATTACATAGCGGCAATCCTGGTTTTGACAAACGTGTTTGGCAAGTTAAGCCCCTCGTGTCCAAAGGGGAAACCGTCAAAGCTTCTCTTAAGTTAACCAGTCCAAATGGTGATCAAGGTTTTCCCGGGAAATTAGATGTGGAAGTGATATATAGTCTTTCAGATCAAAATGAATTCCAGATTGAATATAAGGCCAAAACTGATCAACCTACAGTCGTCAATCTTACCAACCATAGTTATTTCAACTTGTCAGGAGCTGGGAATAACCCGTATGGCGTACTAGATCATGTTGTACAGCTCAATGCAGACCGTGTATTGGTAACCGATCAAAATTCTTTACCAACAGGTGAAATTGCTTCAGTTGCAGGTACACCTTTTGATTTTCGGACTCCTAAAGCAATTGTAAAAGATATTCGAGCAAATAATCAGCAATTGGCCTATGGATATGGCTATGACCAAACTTGGGTAATTAATCAAAAGTCTCAAGGGAAATTAAATCTTGCAGCTGTAGTGGTTGATCCAAAATCTAAACGGTCCATGCAAGTCTTCACCACTGAACCAAGCGTTCAGATGTATACGGCGAATCATTTATTAGGAAATATTGCTGGCGCAAATGGCGTACTTTATCGACAAGCAGATGCGCTAGCATTAGAAACACAGCATTTTCCAGACAGCCCCAATCAACCAACTTTTCCTTCTACCCGTTTGAACCCAAATCAAACGTATAACAGTGTCACCGTATTTAAATTTGGTATTCAAAAATAGTCTTTTGAATTGAAACTATATTCATCTTAAAAAAGACTCTCAGCCGAATATGACTGAGAGTCTTTTCATTTATTTAACTTTTGTGTTTGGTAAGAATGCAGTTGCAAATCCAAGTAATGGCAACAATGAACATAAACCAAATACCCATTCAATGCCGTTAATATCAGCTAAATGCCCTAACCCCGCTGCGGCAATACCACTTACCCCAAACATCAGGCCGAACATTAGACCTGCAATCATCCCCACACGGCCCGGAACAGCTTCTTGTGCATAAACCACCATGGCTGCAAAAGCAGATGACAATATCAAACCTGCAATGATCGAAAAAACGGTTGTCCAAAACAAGTTTGCATAAGGCATCATTAATGCAAACGGCGCCATACCTACAAATGAAACCCAGATAACCGCTTTACGGCCAATTTTGTCACCAATTGGACCACCCGCAAATGTTCCTAAAGCAACAGCAGCCAAGAAAGCAAATAAGTGCAATTGTGCTGTTTGAATGCTGATATGGAACTTTTGAATTAAGTAAAATGTAAAGTAATTACTAATGCTGGCAATGTAGGTGAATTTGGCGAACATCAACACACTAATGGTGCTCAAAGCAATAATGAGCTTACGACCATGCAATTTACTATGTGCTTGAGTCACCCGTGTTGCCACCTGACTTTTAGCATGGCTCACCGTCCAACGGCTTACACCAAATAAAACCCAAATGGCTAAAAGTGCAAATATAACTAAGCCAGCAACTGCATGCTGTCCAAACGGTACAATCAGCAAAGCTGCTAACAATGGACCAATGGCAGTGCCTGTGTTTCCACCCACCTGAAAAGTTGATTGAGCCGTACCGAAACGCCCACCGGATGCCATACGCGCCACTCGTGAAGCTTCAGGGTGAAAAGTTGCAGACCCTACCCCAATAAGCGCAGATGCACATAACAACACAGTAAAGCTTGGTGAAAATGCCAACAAAATAATGCCGCAGAATGTAACCATCATTCCGAGTGGCAGAAGATACGGTTTTGGATGTTTATCGGTATAAAGTCCAATCCAAGGCTGTAGCAGTGAACCTGTAATTTGGTATACAAATGAAATCAGGCCAACTTGAGCAAAACTCAGTGAAAAGTTTGCTTTAAGCATTGGATAGATGGCTGGTAAGACTGCCTGAATCAAATCATTCAGTAAATGTGCAACCGCCACGGCGCCTACAATTTTAATAATCATTCCTTGAGGCTGATCATTAGCAACGGTATTGGCAATACCATCTTTCAATTGTATTGAAGACGTCATACCTGAAAAACTCCAATATTTTTAAGTAAGGTGCTTATTGTAAATTGTCGCTTATAAAGTTATCTTCCAATAATCATCGTATAAGTGACAATTTTTAGGATAGATTATGTCCGATTCTCTTATTCAGTCTGATTTGTCTGAACTTGTGATTGGGCTATCTTCCGAACATGCCTATCGAGAAATCACACCGACTCATACGCATGCACGTGCTCAGTTTTTATATGCATCTACTGGAAACATTCAGGTTTTTACACCAAATAATGTCTGGATTGTGCCACCCATGTGTGCGTTATGGATTCCTGCCCATGTCGAGCATAGTGTGATTTCACTGAGTCACGTGAAGTTAAATACCGCTCTGGTTGAAATAAATGCAGCCGCTTTAATGGGCCAACATTGCTTTATTATTCGGGTGAGCAACCTTTTGCATGAGCTTTTGATTCGTTTAAACGAAATTGAACGCGATAACTCGCCAAATATTACGACCTCTCAAGAGCTTTCTCGTTCTTTGCAAATTCTAATTTTTGAAGAAATTCATCGAGCCAATTTGTTGCCTATCCAGATTCCTTGGCCGAAAGACAAACGATTATTAAAAATTTGCCAAGCCTTATTACATGCTCCTAATCACTCAAAAGATTTAACAGATTGGGCGGATGATATTGGTACGAGTTCGAGAACTTTAATGCGCATGTTTCAAAAAGAAACCGGACTGTCTTATCGGGCATGGGTCCAGCAAATGCATATTGCACTTGCCTTGAGTAAAATCGCGAATGGTGAATCTATTACTCAAATTTCCGAGTCACTGGGGTATAACAACCCCAGTGCTTTCAGTGCGATGTTTAAACGACATTTAGGAAAAACACCTCAGCAATTTAGAAGTGTTGCGATGTCGTTATAAGTCTTTTTTTTTGAGCGTATTTCATGCTTTTCGAGCAAATCGTCAAAATCATGATAGACATGGAGTTCTCGATCTTTATCGGTTCTCGCATGATCTAATCGTTGTTCAGGATCAACCAAAACGAGTGTATGACCATCATCAATCAGACGATCTACACCTTCTAAGAACATACGTTTACCCACCTCATGGATCAGTGAAATCTGGGTTAAATCAATTACGATTGTGCTTTGGTCAGTCGTCTCGTCTTGTAAAATACGCAATAACATTTCAGCTTCGGTAAATTTCAATACGCCTCGAAGCACATACACACTCAATGATGCATCTTTCCCTGTACGATAATGGCTCTGTACAATGGTTTGTGCCGAAGGCGTACCTTCCATAAGGTGTAATCCCATGTCACGAGATAGGCGCTCTAAAATATCGATACCACGTATACTATGACCATGCTCATCTAGTCGAGGAGAAAAAGCAGCAATACTGACCTGACCCGGCAGCACACCTAATATACCGCCTGCCACACCACTTTTAGCTGGAATTCCTACAGTCGACAACCAGTCACCCGCAGCATCATACATACCACAACTCATCATGACACTGAGTACTTGTCTCACTACAGATCGGTTCAACAGACGCTTTCCAGTTTTAGGATCAACCCCACCATTGGCAAGTACACTGCCCATACGTACAAGATCTTTAACCGTCACCAAAATCGCACATTGGCGAATATAACCATTCACAATATCGACAGGGTCAGTTTCTAAAATCCCCACAGTTCGCAACATATAACCGATCGAAAGATTACGATAGGCTGTTTTGACTTCCGAATCGTAAACAGACTCATCAAAACTTAATTCACGTCCTGCAAGCTCGCTCATAAAACGGCGTAGAATTTCTGCACTATGTAGACCATGTTTGACCTGAATCAATGAATGTACAGTAATTGCGCCAGAGTTGATCATCGGGTTTTTCGGACGACCATCTTTACCCAATGAAATTTCATTGAAGGCTTCCCCAGAAGGTTCTACCCCGACTTTATCAAGTACCGCATCAATGCCAAGCTGTTGCATAACATAGGCATAGACAAAAGGCTTAGAAATCGACTGAATGGTGAATTCGGTATCATCATCGCCAATCGAATAAATTTCACCATCTACCGTAGACATGGCTAAAGCCAATCGGTCTGGATTTGCATTTGCCAACTCTGGAATATAGTCAGCTAGATGCCCGCTATTATCTACCTCACAGGCTTCTATCACATTTGCCAAATAATCTGGGAGAGGGGTTTTCATGGTGAGTAACCTTAAATGAGGAGATTTACACTTTCGAGCATTTTTTCAGCACAACCAGCTGATAATATTAAAATTATACTTTTTGAATGAATTAAAAATCACGATATAAGTATTGTAATTCCGATGCCTGATTTATTTCAAGCTCATTATACCTTTTTCAAAACTTTAAATAGAGGATTAGATTATTCTTTCTACAAATAACACTCCATTTAAATGATCGACTTCATGTTGAACAATACGAGCAGGAAAACCGTGAAAAATTGTCTCTACCACGTCACCTTCTAGTGTTAAGTATTTAACCTTGACCATTTCTGCACGTTCAACTTGTCCACGTTCATCTGGCACACTTAAACAGCCCTCTTCGCCCAAGCAAGTTTCACTAGAAAACTCCAAAATCTCTGGATTTACCATCACGACTGCATCCATTTCAGGAGCATCTGGATAACGTGGATTTGGTCGAGATGCCACAATAATCACTCGTTTAGAGATGTAAACTTGCGGTGCAGCAATACCAACACCGTTACGTTCAAGCATAGTGGCATGCATAGCGGCTGCAAGCTCATAAAGCCAATCACTGTTCAACTCAATTGATGAGACAGGTGCAGCAATCAGTTTTAAAATGTCTTCACCTTGCTTGGCAACTGGTAAAATCACGCTCATCCCTTGGCCTCTAATCAAATTAGGTTTTACTTATTTTATTGTGTCGCTGAACGACTCAAAAGAAAAGCGATTCCTTCATCTGTTTTTGTTTCATCTAAAGCAATTTTTTGTTTTAAACAATTTTTATTCTTCATGGAACACAGTTTATCTAGGGATCGATCATACAAAATATCCTCCATTTACTTTTAATTCACTTTTCCATTAATATCCAAACTTCGATTACAACAATTAAGTAAAAAATGGATCAAGAATTAACCTTGCAGGATGCGAACTATCTGAATAAAGAAGATAAAAGAACTCTCGCCCTTTCTTCTCTGGGCGGTGCTTTAGAGTTTTACGATTTTGTGATTTATGTATTCTACGCCAAAATCATTTCCGACTTATTTTTCCCAAGCACACTCAGTCCGTTTTGGGCCATGCTGAATACTTACGGTATTTTTGCAGCAGGTTACTTTTTCAGACCGCTAGGTGGAGTCGTTATGGCTCACTTTGGAGATCTGGTCGGGCGTAAAAAACTATTCTCGCTTTCTATTTTGCTGATGGCTCTGCCTACCCTGTTTATCGGGATTTTGCCCACTTTTGAAAATATTGGTTATTTGGCACCGCTGCTTTTATTGCTCATGCGTGTTGTGCAAGGTATTGCGATTGGTGGTGAAATTCCGGCTGCATGGACATTTGTGTCTGAACACGTACCTGAAAGAAAAATTGGACTGGCAAATGGTTTATTAACTGCCGGACTATCTTTAGGAATTTTGTTGGGTGCACTGATGTCGCTATGGATCTCGCTTAATTTTAGTGAGGGGCAAATCCATGACTGGGCTTGGCGTATACCATTTATTGCAGGCGGTATTTTTGGCCTTGTAGCACTTTATTTACGGACCTATTTAAAAGAAACACCCGTGTTTAAAGCCATGCAGGCACGTAAAGAAATCTCCAAAGAAATGCCAGTGAAGCAAGTGTTAAAAACTCATAAAACAGCCGTTGTTATTGGCATGTTATTTACATGGTTTTTAACAGGTTGCGTGGTGGTGGTGATTTTAGCCATGCCAAATCTATTAATTGGTTCATTTGGTTTTGAACGTGCGCAAACTTTTGAAATGCAAAGTGCAGCCATTGTCATGCAAATGGTCGGCTGTATTTTGGCAGGTTATTTTGCTGACCGTTTTGGCTGTGGCAGAGTCATGATGGTAGGTGCTCTTGCTGTGGCACTTACAGCAGCAGTTTTTTATAACAGTTTAGGTCACGCCGCACATTCAACCATTTTTGGTTTATATATGTTGTTGGGTCTATGCTCAGGTACTGTCGGCATGGTTTCGAGCAGCATGGTCAAAATGTTCCCCGCGCCTGTTCGCTTCTCGGGCATTTCATTTTCTTATAATTTGTCTTATGCAATTGTGGGGGGTATGACACTGCCTTTAGTTCATTGGCTCAGTCAATATAGTGATATTGGTGCGATGTATTATATTTTCGCGCTGACTATTTTAGCCTTTGTAACCGCTTTTGTATTTTGGAATAAGTTTGAGAAATCCAGATATTAAAAGTGTTCATTCATTAAATAAAAAACCACGTCAGCTGCGTGGTTTTTTATTGCCGTTCACTTTAGAAAGTAAATCCGATATTAAAGTTCAAACGGTACAGCCACTTATCACTGTTTGGTGAATTAGCAGAGGTATAACCCGTTGAGTTGGTTGCCCCACCAATAATATTTGAGTTTTTACCCCACGTATAATCTGCCCAAACCATAAATGGCGATGCAATAAACATCATGCCTGTAGTGTTCATTTGCGAATCTGACCAATCATCACGTTTTTTATCGAGATAGCTATAGTCATTATAAAACTTAATGGCTTTTAGCTTACCCATGTTCGCGACAGGCAAAGTATAGGCAAGATTTAAACTAGCAATCGTCCCTTCCGAAGCAATGAAATAGGCAGGTGTAAAACCATTATTGCCCATTAAAGTCATGTCACTATTTACACCATCTGGATTTTTAGCATCGTATTGATAGTGAATGACTGAACTTTGTAAATTAAAACGTTTGTAGTTGTTGTCGGTATGCAAACCGACTGCATAATACTTGCCATCTTTATCGGTCATTTTATTATGTAATTGAGCGATTGCCCCCGAAACACCAACCTCTTGTTTACCAAAATCAGTTTCTAACTTACGCACAATGCGAGTATTAAACTGATGGCGCTTTTCATTCTGGTAGGCTTTTTGAGATGGAAATGCGTTTTCTTCCAAGTCATCGTAAGTTGCACTTTCAGGCGAATAACGCAAATTGGTCTCTAGCATTTGCGGGTAATAACCGAGTTTTACATCCCAATCTTTGTCGTGATAATTCCAGTTAATCCCCGGTGCAATATTGTTGCCATAACCTAAAAAGAACGGAATGTGATAGGTCCAGCCATTTTGCGGATATGGATAAATCGTAAATGGTTTATAGACCAAACCTGCTTCAATACTGTTATTAGCATCCAAGTTATAGCCTACATATGCTTTTTCAATAGACGTTTTTTGTTGATCTTGGAACAGATAGCTGGCATTGATATAAGCATCATCAAACTTGCCTTTTAGGTCGACCCTAAAAATATCAAAATAGAGTTTACCAAAACCACGGTTTGGCCCTTCCCAATCTTCATAACGCTGATTTAACCGAACCACCCCACCTAACTTTAACGAGTCGGTACCATCATCACTTTTCCATTCAAGTAATGAATCTTTTGCAAATGCACTTACACTCATCCCCATGGTTAGTGGTGCAATGAATGCCATGATCAATGAAGTCTTTTTCATCTCTACATCCTTGATTGAGTTCCAGCGTCCTGCTGGAACTTTATTTGTTTTACCTGTAAAACTTCGTTTTTATTGTTTTTTAGATAAAAAAATATATCTAAAAAAAGGATGGCTTAGCAGCTCCCATCGCATATGTACTAAACCATCCAAACTGGTTAATACAGTTTCTTTTGCGGTGGACCCGCAAAGTTTAATGGGCCAATCGAGTTCATATCGAGCTCAATCACGGTCGGTCCCTCGAATGCAACCGCCTCTTGAATAACAGTTTTAAACTCATCTGCACTACCGACTTTCCAGCTCTTGACCCCCATTGATTCGCCAAGAAGTTTGTAGTCTGGTGTATGCAATTCATTGAAATACTGACGACCACCAAAGTAATTGTTTTGAATGCCACGCATTACACCATAACCACCGTCATTCATAATCATTAAGACCATATTGGTGTTTTCTTGCACCATGGTTGCAATTTCGCCAATGCCAAGCATTAAGCCACCATCTCCGACCAAACCAATCACTTTTTTATCAGGATTGGCAACCGAAGCACCGATTGCAGTTGCAAGACCTAAACCAATTGCACCAGCGAGTGAGTGAATATTTTGGTTCGGTGCTTGTACAGGGAATAAGCGGCTGCCCCATGTACTACCTGACATGGTGATGTCACGTACAAAAATGCCATCTTGAGGTAAAGCTGCACGCAAGTGATCACAAATTAAAGCGTATTGGTCGATTTGCTTACGCAACGCATCAATCGCAGCCTGTTTTGCAGCAACTACAGCCGCATCGTAATCGGCATCAACTTTTGAAGTACCTTGAAGCTGTTCCAACACACGTGTTAAGACATCTTTGGCATCGCCACAAATGAAGTTGCGAATTTTGTAATTACGTTGCTGAGCCACTGGATTGGCATCAACCTGAATAATGTTTTCAGGGAATTCAACCGAATAAGTTTTGGTTTCATTACTACGTAAACGAGAACCTACCACAACCATTAAGTCAGCATCTTTTAATAACTGCTCAACCGCTGCCGAGTTATGGAATGCACCTAAACTACGTGGATGATCATCTGCCAATACGCCACGACCGTGTGTAGATGACACAACTGGAATACCTAAATCTGCAATTGCTTTGACTTCGGCAACGCTATTTAAAGTTCCACCGCCAATCCAGAAAATTGGGCGTTTTGCTTTTTTGATTTCACTCAAAAGAAGATCAATTTCAGCTTGATCCGCTTGTGGTAATTGCAATGCTTTGACTGGTCCAAGGTTAAGTGGCAAATCAATTTCTGCCGCTTGTACGTCAATTGGCAACTCAACACTTACCGGCCCCATTGGAACTGTTGTTGCTACACGGATGGCTTCACGAATTATACCAATTGCATTGTCAGGACTGGTAATGCGAAATGCTGCTTTGCTTGATGCACGTAAAAACGTAAGTTGATCTTTAGTTTCGTGGATGAAGCTTGCATCGCGGTCAAGATATTCGCGCTCAACCTGACCTGTTAAATGTAATACAGGACTAGCTGCATTCATTGCTTCAATGAGTGAACCCACTGCATTACCTGCCCCAGCACCAGTACTGGTCAGTGCTACACCCAAGCCTTTAAAGCGTGAATGAGCATCTGCCATAGTTACTGCACCCGCTTCACCACGCGCAGCAACAAAGCGCATTTTTTCACGGCGCCCTACTGCGTCAGCAATAGGTAAATTGTGGATGGAAATAACACCATAAATACTCTCAACTTGGTGCGCTTCTAAAACTCTTGCGATTGCTTCGCCTACATTTACACGTTCAGTCATGTCTGTTCCTCAAAATTTGTTTTCAGTCCTTGAATCTATTAGTCGCACCAAGGGTTAGGCTGTTCATTCAGCCCCATATAAATACTCTTTTGCTGCATGTACGATAAAATGCCCAAACGGCCTTTTTCGCGCCCAATACCACTGTCTTTAAAGCCACCAAACGGCGCACTAATCGAGAACTTTTTGTAGGTATTAATCCACACTGTTCCGACTTCTAACACACGTGCAATACGCCAAGCTTTACGGTAGCTTTCAGTCCAGATGCCTGCTGCAAGACCGAAACAACTGTCATTGGCTTGAGCAATCAAATCTTGTTCGTTGTCATATTTCATGACGACTAAAACAGGGCCAAAAATCTCTTCCTGACAGGTTTGGGCACTATTACTTAAACCCGTAATAATGGTGGGTAAGTAATAACTGCCTTTGGCATAGTCACCCGTTGTTAATGCTTCGCCACCCACCAAAACTTGACCACCTTCGCTTTTAGCAAGCTGCACATAGCGATCAACCGACTGCAAATGTTTGTCATTGACTAATGGCCCTAAATGCACACCAGCCTGTTCAGGATGGCCCACGCGTAAGCCTTTGGTAATTTCAACCAGACGCGTTAAAAACTGATCGTAAAGACTGCTATGAATAAACAAGCGAGAACCTGCGATACACGCTTGGCCTGCCGAACTAAAAATACCGTAGGCTACGCCTTTAGCAGCAAGTTCTACATCGGCATCTGGCAAAACGATTGTTGGTGATTTTCCACCTAGCTCAAGCGAAGTGGTAATGAGTTTGTCCGCTGCAATATGAGCCAAATGACGACCCGTGGTTGTTCCTCCCGTAAAAGAGATTTTACGAACCAACGGATGTTGAGCAATTGCATCACCAACGACAGAACCACGACCAACTAGCACACTGAGTAAGCCTTTAGGTAAACCTGCTTCTTCAAAAATTTTGGCAAGTTCTAAAGCAATGAGTGATGTTGCTTCTGCTGGCTTTAGCACCACGGCATTTCCTGCTGCTAAAGCTGGAGCAAGCTTTTGAACTTCACTTGCAATTGGAGAGTTCCAAGGCGTAATTGCTGCCACAACACCTACAGGTTCATGCACGCTCATGGTCATAAAGTCTGGAGCGCGTTGAGTGGTTAACTCATCATTCAGCGTTTCACATGCTGCTGCAACATAACGTGCAGTTGCCGCAGCACTCATCACCAAACCACGAGTTTCAGTTAAAGGCTTACCGTTATCGCGTGTTTGAAGTTTTGCCAATTCATCTACACGTGCTTCAATAATGTCTGCAACTTTGTAAAGAATACGTGCGCGCTCATGCGGTAAACTGTTTCTCCAGCTGGGTTGACGCCAAGCCTGATCAGCCTTTTCAATTGCTTCATTCACATCTTCAAGCGTTGCCGTTGAAATCTCTGCATTGACAGACTGATCTGCCGGAAACAGGCTTTGGATGACCGCACCGCGGCCCAAACGCCATTCACCTGCAATATAAATTTCCTTTGCCATGGTCAAATCCTTCTTAAATCTGTATTGCTTCGACACTGTTGCGACAAGCACGAATCACGCTAAGCGCAGCCAAAGTTGATGTTTTCGGGTTACTTGCTAACGGCACGCCAACCAGTTCAATGGTCATTTGCCCAAAGCCGCCTTCTGCCACAATGGTGTGTTTGTTTTTGTTGATGGTTGGATCAACGGTTAACTCGACCATGGTTTCATCCATTCCAAGCCCGGCAAGTGCAATCGTTGCAGCGACGTTGGCGTTTGCTGGAAATTTCATGGCAGCTTCACGAGCAGTTCCGGTAAAAAAGACCGTAGCTTCAGAAACATGATCTAGATCGACCAATTGCTCTGCATAACTTCCTTTCCAGCTTTTTGGGCTTTTACAGCCTTTGTAAGTGACTTTTTGCAAACCACCTTCTTTGGCTGCTGAAATACCATCAATGCCAGCAATGGCACCTGCGAGTAAATGCAGATGGGCATTATTTTCTTCAGCTGTTTGTTTGAGCTGAATCAGAAAATCGCTATCAGCCAAAGTTCCAACCGAAATCAGGCCTATGGTCCAACCTTTCGCTAAAACCTTTTGAGCATGCTCTTTCACTGCTGCTTGACCTGCCACCTCAATGACATAGTCTGGCGCACCATCACATTGTTCAATATCTGAAATCACCTGAATCTCTGAAGACACTTGTGATTGAACTTTTTCAACGCTACGAGACGGTACGACAATCCATTTCAGTTGCAAATCTTGAGGCAAGTGAGCATGCACTTCTGCTGCCATTGCGCCAAAACCAATCATCATCAACTTTTTCATGACAGCACCTGATATTTATAAATGTTTATTAAAACCACCTGAGACATCGAGTGCCGCACCTGTGGTGTACGATGCCAATGGCGATGCCAAGAAAACTAAAGCACGAGCAGGTTCTTCAGGGCGGCCTAAACGTTGCATTGGAATACCGCGGTTTTTAGCAATATTGCCTGTCCACTCTTCCCATGACTGATTTAAGTCTGAGCGAGTTTCATAACGTCGTTTCCACTGTGCAGATTCAACCATCCCAAGCAAAATTGAGTTCACACGAACACCATACTGAGTAAACTCATGAGCCAAAGAATGCGTCAGATTCAACAACGCCGCTCGTGCTGATGAAGTCGCAATCATGTGTGGCTCTGGTTGTAACGCCAGTAAAGAGTTCACATTGGTAATCGAAGCATTTGCCGACTGTTTTAAATCTTCAAGAAAAGCCCGAACCGGATGCAACACACTGAAATATTTCAGCTCAATTTCTTTCATCCAGTCTTCATCTTGCGTATTTTCAAAATTTGAAACACGGCCTTGTCCAGCATTGTTAATCAGCATATCAACATTGCCCAAATTGAGTTTTACGTCTTTGGCAAATTGTTGAACTTCTTCTTTTTTCAACACATTACAGGCTTTGGTAAAAATATTGGCATGCGGATATTTTTCTAAAATATAGTGCTTAGAAGCATTTAAACGTTCTTCATCACGACCACACCAAGCTACTTTTGCACCCTCTGCAACCAGTATTTCAACAGCAGCCAGCCCAATCCCAGAGGAGCCACCCGTAACAACTGCAACTTTTCCTTCAACTTGGAAGCTCATAATCCTTAATCTCTCTTACGATTGTTCCTGAATCGTCAACATAATTTGGTTAAATGCTTGCGGTTGGTCGACATAACTTAAATGTCCTGCATCTTGGATGATGTAGTGCTGTTCCAACTGCAATTCCTGAGCAAGCTCTTGTATACCTAACGCAGGAGTGATTTGATCTTGCTGCCCTGCAATCACTGTGCATGGGACTTTTAAATCTGTTAAATAATTACGTATTTCGTCATAGGCAAGTAAGTAAGATGCATGTGTAAAACCCTTTAAGGTCAACTGCTGCATCACCTCTGATACTAAAGCTAAAGCTTGTGGCTCTTGTTTATAAATCAAATGAGGCCCACGGCTTTCAGCCATACCTTTAGCGCCTAACTCTTTAAACATTTTTGGTCTTTTTTCAAAAACCTGAATTTGTGTTTGTTCATCTTGACGTTGGTAGCCTTGAGCCAAATTGGCGATCACCAAATGCTCTACTCGTTCTGGGTAAAGTGCAGCAAATGCACTCGCCTGTAAGGCACCTAGTGAGTGGCCAACAACAATGGCTTTTTCAATTTTTAAAACTTCAAATAGCGCTGCCAAACGCTTTGCATAATCTTTGGCATTTGGTTGGTCAGTTAATAATTCATCTGATTTGCCATAGCCTGGTGCGTCCCAGGCAATGACATGAAAATGATGAGACAACACTTCAAGTTGGTTCACCCAAGAAGCAGAACCTGAACTAATGCCATGTAACAGCACGAGGTATTCGCCCTGACCGGCTTCTCGATATGCTTGTTGCTGGCCTTGTACAGTCACCGTTTTAACTGGAAATTCTGCTAACTTTTCAATGAGTGTCATCATTTTCATTCCTTTCCCTTAACTCACATCATCAAACGCTTAACGTTTGATTTGAGACAATGGATGCTCTGGTGGATAGTTTGGAATTGTTGGTTTACCTGTTCCTAACATTACGCACATCAAGGCATCATCTTGACCTGGGTTAAATAAACCACGGTATATTCCCGGTGGAATTGAAATCAGGTCACGCTCTTTTAAACGGGTTTGAAATTTTTCACCGTTGTGTTCAATAAATAGGTCAATCTCACCGCGGAGCATAAAGAAGACTTCTTCAACATCATGATGAATGTGCAAAGGACCTTCACACTGAGGCGGCAGTACCATTGTTGAAAAAGTAAAGTTCTCTGCTGGTACAGTGTTGCTGTCATCTGCAACTCCTGTCGCCCCCGTACCCATGTAACGCATTTGCGCACGGCGATATTTAGGGTCGTAATCGGCTTGGAACTTCAAAGCTTCAAAGTCATATTTACGAGTGTCAAAGCGAGCAATACGAGTGTTTAACCAATCTTCTAAAGAAGCACCTTCCGGTTGTGTCCACGATTCGAATTGTTGTGTAGTCATTTTTAAACTCCTATACAGTGAATTAATAACGTTTTAATAAAGGAACCAAGAACAATGACCCGATGACAGCGACAGCAGCCAAGAAGGTAATTCCCAGATTAAAACTATGTGTTTGCATCACGATGTAACCGATCAGTACAGGCGCAATTGCACTAGCAAAATTGCCTAGACCATTAAATATTCCACCTGCGGTCGCCCCTACATTTGAGGTCGTTACTTTTGCAAGCAGAGCAAATACAGCGGCCACTCCAAAACCCCAAGCCATCGCACTTAAAGACATCGCTGCAATAATCAATAATGGCTCGGTCATGATGACCATCACATACATGAAAATGCCTGCTAGTAATAAACCGCTAAAGACTTGAATTGCGCGGCGGCCCAACTTGTCAGATAAAAATGCGCCGATCACTTCGCCAATTAACATGGCAATGAATGGAAAGCTTGAATACATTCCAAACTCTTTGAGATTGAAGCCTTTGTCTTGCATTAAGTAAGAAGGAACCCAGCTATTTAAGCCCCATAAATAAGTCATCAATGCAATGTTAAAAAGACAAACCAGCCAGAATGCTCTATTGCTCAAAAGTACCTTGGTATTGGCAATATGGCCTTTGAAATTGGTACGTTTGCTCTCGCCTTCAATTTCGACGGTTTTCTTAAGTTGCAAATTACGCAAACCGAAAACAATGCTGAAAATAGCGATTAGCGTTAACCCAGCCATCACAAAAAAAGTGGTGTGCCAGTCGTGGTGTGCTAAAACATTTGCAGTGATTGGGAACCCAAGGAATGCACCAATTGGTGTTCCAAGTAAGAACATGGTTGAAGCACGTGCCTGCTGACGGTCTGTGTAAGTCTGTTTAACAATGGTATAAGCCAAGGCAAATAACGGACCCTCTGCTAAACCTAACAGTACACGTAAAATCAACATGCCTGAATAACTGGTGGTGAACCCCATGCAAAACATGAGTAAGCCCCATGAAGTTACACTCCAAAACAGCATTTTCTTTGGGTTAAAAATGTCACCCAAAAAGCTTAGAAAGACTGATGAAAAACCATAAGCAAGTAAGAAACTTGTCATGAGCCATCCCAGTTTGGCCTTATCTTCATCAATTCCCATTGCACTTTGAAAGTGAGGATCTGAAAATAAAACCGCAATACTAATCTTGTCGAAAAATGCCAGTACCACGCACACCATAAGGACAAAAGCAGGTACCCAATGCTTCAATCCACTTTTTTCTTCATTACTCATGTGTCATTCCTTCGATTTGGTAATGAGAACCAGATTTAATGTTTACGGTTTTAACTTCATGACATTAAATTCAGAATCTGCTAACAGTTTTGGTTCTAAAACGGTGTTGGCTTGCATCCAACGTTTTGCCAGTTTGACCAATTTAGAATCATTAATGGCAATCATATTGAGCAAACGATTTTCATGGTCTAGATATAAATAACTCACCTGATCTTCACCACCTTGGCGAATCACTAACTCTTTCGTTTTTTCAGGTTGATACGTACCTAATATCTGGATATTAAAGTGATATTGATCAGACCAAAGCCATGGAATATCACTATATTCAGTTTCAATACCCAGCATAGACTTTGCTGCGGCAATTGCCTGATTTTGTGCATTTGCCCAAGACTGAATGCAATAACCCAAAGCTGGGTGAATCGCGACATCGCCCGCGGCATAAATGTTTTGATCGGAAGTTTGTCCAAAGCAGTTCACCACAATGCCATCTTTCACATCGAGGCCCGCATGAACACCGAGCTCTTTAGCAATCTCGGCACCCGCACCCACCACCACACAGTCAAATAACTGACTATTTTGTGGATGGTTCACCACTTCAACTTTCTGGCGAGGTGCTTCAACCAAATGCAGGCTTTTGCTATCTAAATGAATTTTTGTACCTTGGGTTTCATGCATATTTTTTAAAAATGCAGAGACTTCCGGACTCACGCTTCTTGCACATAAACGGTCGCCATATTCAAAAATATGAACGTCTTTACCTTGTTTACGCGCAGTTGCGGCAATTTCTAAACCAATCCAGCCACCGCCAATTACAGCAACATTCTTTGCAGTCTTTAAAATTTCGGCCAAGCGTTCACAGTCATGCACGTTACGTAAAGTCACCACATTTGGAATGAACTGCCATGTATTGACTGGTACACGAGCACGGCTTCCAGTTGCGATCAGTAATTTGTCATAGGACAAAACCTGACCACTTTCGAGATGAACCTGTTTTTGCTCACGATCGACTTTTGTTGCAATTTCTGGTTTGTGCCATTGAACGTTGAACTCTTGAACCTGCTCATTAGAAAACAGATTCAAACTTTCATAAGTTGCTTCTTTTGAAAGTACTTGCTTAGACAGTGGCGGACGCTCATAAAACACTTGATCTTCATTTGAAACCACATGAATTTCGCCCGCATAACCATTTTGGCGTAAGGTACTTACTGCCCAACCCGCTGCCTGTCCGGCACCTACAATTACGATCTTTTCCATAGCCATCTTCCTTGTTCAGCAATACCTGTTAAACAGGCTTCACCTGACGGCGGGTTGTGTCATCAAGACCACCCTCAATCGCCCACTCGGTGAAAAGCTCTAGACGATGTTCTTCTACACGTGGTTGCCACTCTTCTGTCAAATAATCATCGTTGGTGTAATATTCAAATGCACCGCCTAATGGTGAGTTGACGTACCAAAAATAAGCAGAAGAAATTGGGTGACGTCCCGGTCCAATAAAGGTTGACCATTCCGAACGATTCATATTTAAACCGCCCCCAATCACCTCATGGATATCACGTACGACAAATGCAACATGATTTAGACCAGCAGGTTTATTTGGCACACTAAGCAAGAATAAATCATGGTGATAACCTTTACCGCGGCAACGTAAGAATGCACCACGATTTTTGTAGGCATCAGACAAATGAAAGCCTACTTTTTCAATATAGAAATTTTCAGTTGCTGCCAAATCTGGTGTAAAGAACACTACGTGTCCAATCGCAACAGGTTGACCTTTTTCATAGACAGGACTTGCCGCATTGACACGTTGAATGTTGCCATATTGGTTAATGCCTTCCGTTTTAAGTTCTTGAACATCTTTCACAAAACTTTGTTCAAAACGAATGGTCATGCCATTAGGGTCAATACATTGCACCGTGTTTTCTGAACGCGCAAAACCATTTACATCAGCTAAACGACCTGCCAAGTCTTCAAGGTCTTGAGCATGATCAACACCCCAAGTGACTTCACGTAAAGTTGAACCTTGTTCAATAGCAGCTGGTAAACGGTCATCATCACAATTAAATAGATAAATCTTGCTGCCGTTTTGAGTCTGATATAAATCAGTGCCTTTAATATCAGAAGCACTTTGGCTTAAACCAAAATCTGCCAAAAACTTGTTTGAAGCGGCTCTATCTTCAACTCCAAACTTTAAAATCTCGATCCCTGTAATCATTTGACTACTCCTTAGTTAAAGACAAAACCGCCATTGACCGGAATATTTTGACCTGTCACAAAAGAGGACAAATCCGACAGTAGATACAATGCTGTTCCATTTAAATCTTGTGGAAGTTGCTGACGTTGAATCGCTCTTCCGTTGACATATAAATCGTGACGTTCCTGCGGTACATATTCAGTTGCTTCAACCAAAGTCAGACCCGGAGACAACGTGTTGACGCAGATATTGAACTGCCCCAACTCTCTTGCCATGGAACGTGTCATGGCAAAGATTGCACCTTTACTTGCCACATAAGCCATTAGGTTCGGTGCACCCCATAAAGCAGTATCTGATGCAACATTCACAATCTTGCCAGCAGCCGACTGCTTTAAATGTGGAACGCATGCCTTACTGATTAGCCATGTGCCTTTTACATTAATATTCATGACTCGATCCCAAAGTTCAGGATCATAATCAATCATATTTTTTCCACCGACATTGGTTGCAAGCGCCGCACAGTTCACAAGGCCATCTAGCCCTTTTAACAGCTCAACACTTTTTGCTACCGCATTTTCAATCGAGGTCGCATCGGCAAGGTCAACGGTGACTGCATGAACTTGAAGTCCTTGCTTCTGTAAGTTCTGTGCTTCTTGTTGAACAAGCTCAGACAAAATATCTGCCATGACAACCTCAGCACCAGCTTCAGCAATCGCTTGAGCGAAATCTCGCCCTAAACCACGTGCAGCACCAGTCACTAAAACTTTTTTGCCTTGCAGCAACGCTACATTAGCCATGAGCTTTTTCCTGCATCTCGATACGGTTTGATGCATTTAGCGCAGCAATTTTCTTTAATTGCTTTTCAGCTTCTTTCTTCATTAAACGGCGTAAACGAGCAAGGCCAACATCGTGTTGATATAAGAATTCTCTTTCACGCGCATTTGGTGCAAGATTTTCTAAAATAATGCGGTCCTGTTCCAGCACATCCCAATGCAACTGCTCTAAATGATTGCGATATAAGAAACGCCATACATTACGTTGCCAGCCACTTACTTTACGGCAGCGCCAGAAAAATACGCGAGTATTGTTAGCATCAATTGGTGTTGCATAACCCACGATCCAGAATTCACCACCCGGACCAAATTGTTTACGGTACGGAATTGAAAGACGTAACCAGCTTGCACCTGTCGAACCGTATTCAACCCAGTCGAAGTTCACACCAGTTTGGCCTTCTTTTTCAAAAACAAAACCATTGTCAGTCGTGCGATGCTTCATCTCTGCGGTACGTTCACCATCTGCCATCGAGTGCGATGTCGCGTGTAAATAGGTCCCGTGCATTGGGTCCATCACGTTATCAATTGCATATTGATGGTTTACTTTCCAGTCCGCTTGGCAAAGGAATGCACTCCACTCTTCGCTTGCAAGTTGTTCTGGGAACTCAAGCGGTTTTGGCTGTTCATTTGCGTCGATACCAAACCAAATAAAGATTGCGCCATGCTGTTCACTAACTGGATAGCTTTTTAGGCATTTTGTTCCTGTCATCGGACATTCGTGAACGGCTGGTACATCTGCAACCACACCATCAGCACGAACTTCAACACCGTGATACCAACAAGCAACTCGATCACCTAAGTTCCAGCCTAATGAAAGACGAGCACCACGGTGCGGACAGCGGTCTTCAAGTGCGTGTACCTGACCTTCGGCATCACGCCAAACCACAATGTTTTCACCCAAACGGGTAATTCCGACCGGATTAGCAGCCACTTCCCAACTTGCTAAAACCGGATGCCATTGATCACGTAAACCGAGTTCTAAATATTCTTCAGCGCTTTGTGAAGCTGATACGATTGCGTTCATTTTATTCTTCCTTGAATTAATAACCTAAACGTTGCATTTCTTCTGTAAAGCTCGCAGAAGTCCATTCATCACCAGATTCACAGCGGAAACCCTGCTGATTAAGTGCAGAAACAACGTCATCTAATGCTGTTGCGCCCGCAGAAAATGCCTGAATCAAGTTCTTTACAAAGTCTTGTTCGTAGACGGTTGGTTCTTTATAACGTGTTTGCCAAACCAACAATTCTGGTTGACCAGGAATTTGAATATTGTTGATACCTGCATCGGTTGCCGGCGTTGCATGAATCCAGCTTGCCAACTTTTCATTAAATGTCTTCATTGTTCTGCTTCCTTGTACATGTGAGGACTAGAGTTGAATTTGAATATCCTGCCCTTCAACACGAACTGGGTACGTGCATAGGTTTCTACACCCAGGCCCACTTTTTAGCTCACCTGTCTGAATGTCAAAAATTGCTTCATGCAATGGACATTCAACAGTTTGATCTTCGATAAATCCTTCGGTTAATAAGGCATATGCATGAGGGCAAACATTTTCAATCGCAAAGTAATTTTCATCGACGAAAAATACGCCAATTTTCTTCCCTTCAATTTCGATGGCTTTCGGCTCATCTTCGCTAACGTCACCCTGCTGACAAATTGAGATCCAACTCATACCTTGCGTCCTCATTTTGTTTTATATACAAAACATAATTTGATTTTCAAAACATGGGTTAAGCATAATACCCTTGATCATTTTTTGTCAAAGTAAAAATAGATAGATAATTCATCATCTTAATAAAATTTAAATATTTTGTTACGTTTCAAACAGGAAACAAAGTTTTAAATATAAAAATTGTTTTATGTATTTTTAACAATTACAATAGTTCTAAAATAAAGCAGCATGCCCCAAATTGAACCTTGTTTTATTTATAGGAAAAAGACACGAATGAGCCTAACAATTGAAGAAGATTCACAAGAATCAGAAACAACAAAAAATGATGATCGATATTTAGTACCCGGACTTGTTCGAGGTTTAGCCATCTTGCAAGCTTTTAATCAACAAGCACAAGAAATGACAATTACTGAAATTGCTGAAATTTTAGAAGTGAACCGTTCTAGTGCATTTCGTCTGATCTATACACTCGAATCTTGTGGCTATTTAAGAAAAGCCTCTCAAAAAACTTATGCACTCGATTCAAAAGTAATGGAGCTAGGTTTTAACAGTTTATCTAAACTTTCATTACTTGATTTATCGACACCTTTAATGAAAGAACTACGTGACCAAACTAAATTGGCTGTTCATCTTTCTATTTTAGAAGGCACTCACATTGTCTTTGTAAATAACATTCAATCTATGGGTACCTTCACCAGTAACATTAGCTTAGGTACGCGTTGGCCTGCCCATGCAACCGTGATTGGTCAAATGTTATTGTCAGATTTACCGGAAACTGAAGTACGACAGCGTTATCGTAATTTTAACGACTGGGATAGCTTCTCTGAACTTACTCCGACTAATTTAAAAACGTTATTGCAAAGACTGGTTTATGTAAAAACACAAAAAACTATGGTGAGTTGGGGTCATTATAATCACGATATGGCGGCCTGCGCGGCGCCTATCTTTAAACAGTCAAATGGTAAAATGGTGGCTGTTATTTCAGTGAGTTGCCCAATTACCACCTATGATGAAAGAACGTTTAAAGACGATATCGCAAGTTTAGTTGTGGAAACAGCAAATAAAATTTCAAAATTTATTTATTAAAAAGGCGCTTTAAAATCGCCTTTTTCTTTTCAAAAAATCATTCAAACAAGTGTAGTGATCACATTACCTTGTTGATTTTTAAAACTGAACTTAGTTTTATCGGTTACATCAATCTGTAAGTATTGAGATTTAAAGGCAATAACAGCATAAAACTCTTCTGCGCCATCATCTAGTCCTGTGGCTGAAACTGTTGTACCTTTCGGGAACTCATTTAACCAAGCTGCTTTATAAAAATCGGACACAGAATCAAATTCACCATAGTTTTGTGGCTCTGCCATTATTTTTGCGGCTGCCTCGTCAAACTGCTGACACTTATAATCATCTAAACTCAATAACATTGAAATTCCCATTTTGTCTTCTCATGAAGTCGGTCGTATTATTGAGTAATAGTTGCTTGTTTTCTTTTCACCTTTTCCCATTGATACCAACCATAAGCAGCCATTAAAACAAACGCTGCATATAATCCAGCAGTTAAAAATAAATCTTTATAGATAAACATGCCTACATAAATAATATCGACAAAGACCCAAAGTACCCATGTTGCAATATGCTTGCGACTAGTCCAATAGGTTGCGAGTAAACTAAACGCTGCTAACTGCGAATCGAGCATTGGCACCGCTGCATCGGTAAAGTTTTTGAGAATCAATCCAAAAAGTAAGCCACCTACCGCCGCAATAATCATTTGAAAAATTGCTTTTTGAACTGCAATTGGTTCAATCCGAATGTCATGATCTTGCTGCTTTCCCTTAAACCAGTAGTAAAAACCGTAAAAATTTACGACCATGAAAAAGAACTGCAAAATCGTTTCACCATAAAGCTTAAATTCGTAGAACAAATATGCATATAAAACAAAGGCAAAGAAATTAAACAGCCAACACCACATATTCCTAATAACAGTTAATCCAACTCCAATTAGGCTAATCAAGACTGCAAAAATTTCTAGAGGTGACATAAGAACAGCTTCTTATAGAGATCAATTCGACGAGGTATTATGAGAAAAATATCAGCTTAAGCAAACTGCTAATTTGAAATCAAAAAATCTGTGGTTCATGCTTGAATATAATTTGTACTTTTCTATTTCTGTGTTATAAAAATATCCTCTATATTTTAATATACTTATCATGTTTTTATCTAAAGCCCATTTATGTCTGGTTCATCAATTATATGCCTTAGAGGTCAATGTCTCTATGGCCGATTGGCGACGTCCTTATTTTGGACAATCGGGCGCTTTGGATGAGAAAATCAAGATATTCCATTTGTAATATACCCCCTGATTTTCATAACAAGCCGCCATAAAACGCGGCTTTTTTTATGACCTTTTAAAACACAAAAACCAAACTTTCTGGAGCTTTATATGAAGCCGTTATTTGAACAACAGAGTATTTCCACCCCGCAGACTCAGCCGGCTGTAGCACCCTCTTTAACTCCAACTCGCCTCGCTACAGCCGGTCAATTTATTGCTGTCGTCATGATTTGGTCGCTTACCCCACTCGCAGCCGTGTGGACAGTACAAGAAATTCATTGGGCATGGGGGTTATTTATTCGATTCAGTTTGGCAATTCCTATTGCCTTACTCTGTCTACGATTTTTTTGTTTAAAACTCATCTTTAGTAAAAAAGCTGTTTTAAGTTATTGTGCCGGAGCTATTGGCTTATTTGGTTCTATGGCCTTTTGCTACATGGGTGCAGATAAAGTCCCCTCTGCCATTATTTCAATTATTTACGGTACTTCTCCGTTAGTGTCTGGACTCATCAGCTCTTTTTTATTAAGGCGTGAACGTTTTTCGGCATGGCAGTGGCTTGGGCTCGGTATTGCTCTGGTCGGGATGAGCTTTACTTTAGGACTATCTTCATCAGGTTTTCAGTTCAACCGCACCGGTATTATATTAGAACTGATTGCGATGCTGTTTTATGTATTGTCGACTTTTGCCGTAAAATCTGTCGGAGCACATATTCCTCCAATTACACAAATGACAGGTGCCACCCTTGTTTCATGGGTAGGTTATGTATGTCTATTACCTTTCTTTTGGTCACATCTTCCAACTGAATTCCCAAGCCTGAAAATTTCAATAGCAGTCTTTTATAGTGCAGTCTTTTCATCTGTGCTTGCCATGATTTTTTATTATCAACTCATTAAGGTACTACAACCGACCACTGTGTTGCTCATTACCATTATTACCCCTGTTCTCGCTACATTTTGGGGAACATGGTTCAACCATGAACAGCTCAGCTCACACCTTATTTTAGGTTTAACCCTGTTATGCCTAGGACTAGTTATGTATTCACGTCGTCCAACATAATGTTTGATAACCTGATTGGGACCACTCATCAGGTTATTCTACCCCCTCATATTTATATTAATCTTAAGAATAAAAGTTTAGTTTTATTTTGATCCTTCCTTCTATTTTTGTTTACGAAGTAGTCTATAAATTGTATTTGACAGTTTTCTAACGATCGTTTAAAAACTTATTAAAGACAAATAAAGGACATCACGACATGTCAAATCAAGAAGGAAAAGTTAGCCGTGAAACTTGCGGACATATTTTTTTAATTGGGCTAGATCGGGCAGCAAAACGAAATGCCTTTGATAGCCACCTGATTAAAGATTTATCACTAGCGCTCACCGAATATGAAAATAATGATGAGCTGCGCTGTGCAGTAATCTTTGCCCATGGTGACCATTTTACAGCTGGATTAGACCTCGTAGAGTTACAACCTAAACTTGCCACAGGTGTTTTTGATTTTAATGATGAAGAAGTTAACCCATGGGGCACCGTGGGTCGAAAACTGAGTAAACCTTTAATTGTTGCGGTACAAGGCTATTGTTATACCGCTGGTATTGAACTCTTTCTGAACGCAGACATTGCTTTAGCAAGTGAAAACACTCAGTTTGCGCAAATGGAAGTTCAACGCGGAATCTTACCTTTTGGTGGGGCAACAGCACGCTTTACTCAAGCCGCGGGTTGGGCCAAGGCCATGCGCTATTTACTGACAGGTGACCCTTTTGATGCAAAAGCCGCCTTGGATATGAACCTGATTACAGAAATTTGCCCTGAAGGTACGGAGCTCAACCGTGCCATCGAGTTAGCTGAACATATCGCTCAAGCGGCTCCACTCGCGGTAAAAGCTACCCTAGCTTCAGCACGTGAAGCCATTAATGAAGGTTATCAAGCTGCATTTAGTCAGTTACAAAATCATCTTCATCCCTTATTAAAAACTGAAGATGTACAAGAAGGAGTTTTTGCCATGTTGCAAAAAAGACCTCCTGTTTTTAAAGGTAAATAACTTTCATCACGCTAGAAAAATAAAGAGAAAAGCAATGCAATTAGCAACTCAAACGAACGAACAGCTTAGCCAAAATGTACAATTTTCAGCTTTAGATGGCTATCAACTCTACGGCACACGTTACTTTACGACGACACCAGCTAAAGCCAATATTGTCGTTGCCGGAGCTACTGGCGTACCACACGAGTTTTACCGTCGCTTTGCTGAATATATGACGCAATATAGTTATCAAGTATTTACCTTTGATTATCGCGGTGTGGGGAAATCGAGTCCCAAATCTTTAAAAGGCTTTGATATGTCTTACCTCGACTGGGGCAAACTCGATTTAGCAGGTGCCATTGAATATTTGTCAAAAGAACCCCTACCACTTTTAATGGTGGGTCATTCTTACGGCGGGCATGCATTAGGGCTATTACCTAATCATGATAAATTATTGGCCTGCTACACCTTTGGCACTGGGGCTGGCTGGCATGGCTATATGCCACTCAAAGAACGTTTTAAAGTTCAAGTGGTCTGGAATATCGTGTTTCCGCCTATTGTTGCGGTGACAGGTTATTTACCTTGGAGCAAATTTAATATGGGTTCTGACTTGCCATTAAATGTGTATAAACAATGGCGAAAGTGGTGTAAAAATCCTAAGTATTTTTTTGCTGACCCAGAACAGCAAT
This sequence comes from Acinetobacter sp. IK31, assembly GCF_035615195.1. NCBI lineage: Bacteria > Pseudomonadati > Pseudomonadota > Gammaproteobacteria > Moraxellales > Moraxellaceae > Acinetobacter > Acinetobacter sp. IK31. The sequence continues at coordinate 159,111 of NZ_JANBOB010000032.1, forward strand.
ATTTAATTAAGCAATATGCCTCAGTTAAAATACCAGTTTATGCAACCTCTGCCCTTGATGATGACTGGGCTTTACCGACTTCTTGCCGTGCATTTATGCAATATTATCGACAAGCTCCGGTCACCTACATTAGCCTTCAACCACAAGATGTTTCAATGAAAACCATTGGGCACATGGGCTACTTTAAAAAAGGTGCTGAACAGATCTGGAGTAAAGTCCGCACCACTTTTGATGATTTGGTAAAAGCCTGATTTATATTTTGGATAATTTAAGATGAGACCGCAGAAACTTGCGAAAGAAGAATTGCTCAAGCACTGTGCTTTGCAGTTTAAAACCTATGGTTACGCAGGCACCAGTATGGACATGCTGGCAAAGGCTTGCGGCCTAACCAAAGCTTCTTTTTATTATTATTATCCAAACAAAGAAGCACTATTGCTTGAAGTGTTGAATGGCACTCATCAGTATTTAATCCATTCTTTATTTCAAAGCACAGCAAATTCTGACTGCTCTGCAATTGAACGGTTTGAGCAAATGCATGAGCGTGCTATTCATTTTTTTACACAAGGTGTTAACGGCTGCTTAATAGGTATCATTTCTATGGAAGCAGCATATGGCTCACCTAAAATTTTAGCCAAAGTACGCAGCATTTTTCAGGACTGGCAACTTTCAATTCAGTCTATTTTTGCAAAGTGCATTGCTCAAGATCAAGCAGAGATTTTAGCAAAACAAAGTATTGCTGATTATGAAGGTGCGATCTTGATGTACCGTGTCACCCATGATGAGTTTTATATTAATCAAGTCAAACAACGTATTCTTGGATTTCTCAGTTCATAAAAATAAAGCCCACTTAAAGTGGGCTTTATTTGATTAATAAGGCTTATTCAACCCGAATAATCTTACCTTCATCATTATGATGAACTACGGTAATTTTTTGGCTACGCCCCTGCTCGATTTCAAGCTCTGGTAAATCGAAGTAGCGAGCATAATCATCAGTCTGTTTTGCTTTAAGCGCACTACCACCGACACGGCGCTCCGGTAGTACATGGCTCCACAACAATAAGCAAATTGCACAAGCAATTAATGCTGTAAGGCCATGTTCAATTCCTAAACCAAAGGCACTAAATAAACGGTGTACCAAATGTGTTTTTTGCAGTTCAACCAATAGCCATACAAACACGAACGGACGCCACAACAACAACCAAACCGCCCACATCATGGCTGTGCTTGTTGTAGAAGCATAGCGTTTATGCCATGGTAATTGACGGCGTAAATCAATAATCAACGAATCTGTCTTCATTTCTCTCTTTACCTAACGAAGTGCTGTGGTTTTTCCCCAGACATCAATACAGCACGATCTTTAAAATCTCATGACTTTTGCATTTCATCTAGCGAATGCCCCGATCCGGGCTCACCCAACGTGCTCGTTTCTCATCCCCACGTCGTAAGACTCTTGGAAATGCCACAATGGTTGCCGAAACCGTAATTAACCAAAAGACCAATGGATACCAGATCATCCAGAAATAGTTTTTTCCTAGGTTTGGTTCATAACGACTATCCATCCATTTGCTTAAAGCAAACTGAATTAGACAGGTTGCCCCCAATAAAATACCGCTACCATACGGTAAAAATGGAGAGCTCACAACGGCTAGTGCTGGTACCGGTAAAATAAAATGTGCCAACCACAATATAGCCATCGCTAGCATTAAATATGACCAGACTAAAGTTAAGCAAAGCTCAAACATTAAAGGCCATAAAAAATTCAATTTTGGTTTGGTGAACACATCAATATTTTTAATTAATACTTGTGCGCCACCCATTGCCCAACGTAAACGTTGTTTCCACAACCCATTTAAGGTTTCAGGCATTAAAATCCAGACCAAGGCATTCGGTTCAAACTCAATATCCCAACCTGCACGCTGTAATTTCCAAGTAATATCGATATCTTCAGTCAACATATTAGGTGACCAATAGTCGACTTGGTGAACGGCGCTTTTACGAAAAGCCGTAATTACACCTGACACGGTAAACAAGCGACCAAAAGTACGTTGTGCACGTTTAATCATACCTACAATCGAAGAAAACTCACCGACCTGAATACGCCCTAATAAAGTTGAGCGAGTGCGGATACGTGGGTTTCCAGTAACCGCAGCAACAGTCGGATTTTTAAGAAAATGACGAATCATCCACTTTGCTGCATGTGGATCAAGTAAAGCATCACCGTCAATACCAATTAAAAATTCGGCATCGGTCATTAAGCTTCCGGCTTGTAACCCCATGGCTTTACCTTGGTTTTGAGCCAAATGAACAACACGTAATTTTTTATGTTGTTCTGCTAAACGGTCAAGTACTTCACCTGTATTATCGGAGCTACCATCATTAATCGCGATGACTTCAAAATGAGGATAGTCTAGTTTTAAAGCATGGCTAATGGTTTCTTCTGCATTATCCCCTTCATTAAAACAAGGAACTAATACAGCGACTTTTGGATAACTTTCTAATGGAGCTGGTTGATCATAAGCTGGAGCCTGACGTTCTTTCCAATAGAAAATGATCGCCCCCATCATCCATAAATACGACATGAATAATGGATAATAAAAAACGAATTTTAAGGCATGCGACCATATCGCAGCAAAGATTGTCATGTTTCAGCCCCGACTACGGCACAAGACGAGATGATTTTTCAGCAAATGCTTTATGCATCACGTCAACATCTGGATGATCTTTAATTGGGTCATCTGGGTAATAACCGACATGCATTACACCTTGCTGATAAAGAGAATGAATTGTTGCTGCCATTTCAGTTGAAGGTACCTTTTCGTTTTTACGCCAGTCGGTTGCCTGTAATTCAAAAACGGTTTTCTTGATGCCATTCGGGTATTGTTTTACCCGATCAATCATATCTTTATAGAATTGATCCGCATTATCTACTTGCTCCATATAAGGCATTGCCATTATGGCTGTAAAATCATAACGCTTTAATGATTCTTCAAGAGATTGAGAATACCAGTTTTCAGCATATGGTTTTAAAGCCACTTGCGCATATAAATTACGTGCAGTCAGCAAGAATGGCTCATATTGTCGAACATCTTCAACCAACTCCATAGCGAAATCATCAAGGTATCTGGTCTTAAACGCTGTCCATTTTTGCAAGTCTTGATCATTTTCACGAATCTTGGCCAAATCTGTTGGCAAACCATGTTTCGCATAGGCTTTTAACGCATCAGGGCTTGCATCTTCATAATCAGATAATGTCACATCATCATGGAACAAGATGCCATTAAACGGCGTTGATTTTGCCAAATCTTGATAAATTTCACGAATTGTTTGGCGGGCTTCTGGCGAGAAAGGACTCAAACGGATATAGCCCATGTTCAGGTGTTCACCTGCTTTCTCCTGCTGAGTCACCACCAAGTCTTTAGAAACAGGATCAGTCTTTGGTAATTCCCATGCCAATAATGGCATCCATGCATAAATACGACTTACAGGTGTGCGTGTCTGGATTTGCCACGCCACACGGTTAAACAAGTCTGCACGCATTGGAATATGGCGGTTTGGGAAATAAACCATATCAGCAGAACCATTGGCATCGGGGTCTGAAAATGCCTGTAAATAAACGGTATTTACACCCATTCCATTAATTCGATCTAACAAGTGTCCTAAATTACGCTCTTGTTGTTTCGGATCTGGATCATAAATATAGTCCAGATCAATATGCATGATTTTTTGAGGACGATTATTATCTGTCAGATTTAATTCACGACTTTTAATTTCCTGAGATAAATCATCAGTTGTCATTCCACCTTCGACCAAAATACGGCTCATATTTTGTAAAGACTGTTTAGCATGATCTGCCCCATCATCAAGTGTGATGGTAATAGGCATTCCAAGGTTTTTCGCAATTTGAATGGTTTGCATATTATAGCGACCATATGGCCATACCATAATACGAGGCGAACGTAAGCCATGGGCTTTAAGTAATTCATTATTCTTTTTCAGGTCATTATAAATACGAGCCTGATATTGTTCGTCGTTTTCGTAGCTTTGAGTTTTAATATCGTAAAAACGTGTGGTTGCCGCAGGTTCTGAATTACCTTGAGGGTTGCCCGTAATACCGCGGTGCAAATGATAGCTATGGCTCGCAATTTCAACCAGACCACTGTCTTGCATCTCTTTTAGCTCATTCCAGCTCAAGATTTTATCACGTGAAATTTCTTCACCAGAAAAATCAACCTTCTGACCGGATTTTGGCTCTAGCCATGAACCGACCACTGCTAAAACAACAGGAATCTTTTTAGCTTTAATTACAGGATATGCATTTTGATAAAAAGATTGATATCCGTCATCTACCGTCAATAATACTGGCTTAGTCGGCAGTCGATATTTACCTTGATGTGCATGGATTAACTGATCAACAGTAATAAAATGGAAGCCATTCTTTTGTAACCATTCAACATGCTGAGTAAATTGTTGAGTCGTGACCGCATACTCAGGAATCATTGCATTTTTTGTATCAGTAATTTCATGATACCCAATGACCGTAAGTGTTGAAGCATCGAGTTTTTGTGGTTTAGCTAATGCCATACCAGACATGCCAGTAAGGGCTAATCCAAGCGTAAGATTCAACAAAGGAGATGCAAAGCGGATAGTCATGAAATAGCGTCTCAATAACAATATAGATTATTTATGTGAAATTTGATGTTAGGACGCAAATTTTCTGAAATTTGGTCTTAATATCACACTGCCCACAAATGAACAGTTTTTCAGTCAGCATTTATAATCAAATAACCTGAAAATAAGCTTAAATATTCAAAAAGCTAAAATATAAATTATGAATGTATTTATATTTAAAGCTCATATAAACAAGAAAGCCCCCTAAAGGGCTTCAAATTTTTCACTAGTCTCGGGTTTTAACATCAAACAATTCAATTTCAAAAATCAAATTAGAATTGGCTGGAATAATCTTACCCATTTTACGCTCACCATATGCTAAATGAGCAGGTACGATTAATTTACGTTTACCGCCAACTTTCATTCCCATGATACCTTGGTCCCAGCCTTTAATGACACGACCTGTACCAATCACACACTCAAAGTAATTACCGCGATCAATTGAAGAGTCGAATTTGGTACCATCTTCTAACCAACCTGTATAGTGAGTGGTAATTAAAGCGCCTTTAACAGCTTCTTTGCCTTCGCCTATCTTTAAGTCGATAATTTCTAATTCATTTGACATGGTTTACCCCTTGAATCGAATTTCTAAATAGCAACTGGTGCCTAGTGTACCAATTGAATCTGTCGAATTTGTTGCGCTTTTCTATTTTACTGTAACTGGGTCCACACCACATTGGCCTGCCCCTTATCACCTAAAAGGGTCCATTCTGTGTCCATAACATTTAACTGTAGCTGCATGGTACGTTCACATAGTTTTTCTAGCTCTACTGTGCTCGCGGGCGCAAGCTGCCAGACTTGAACATTACTTAACGTTTTAATTTTGCTATTTCTCTTCCACCACTCTTCGACTTGTGTGCCATAGACAACAATTACAACTTTTTTACAACGCGCACTGGCTTTTTTGACTTTATCTTCTGAAGGTAAACCCACTTCAATCCATGTTTCTAGCTGACCTGTTAAATCCTTTTGCCATAGCGCGGGTTCATCAGTTTCAAAAAGGTCTTTGGTAAACTCAAGTTCATCACTTGCAAAACGGGCAAAAGCCATTAAACGAACCATTAATCGTTCTATAGTTTCAGAAGGATGCAAAGCCAGTGTGAGTTGATAACCACCGTAAATATGCTCATCCATATTGGCAATATTCAAATCTGCTTTATAAATTGTTGCTTTAAGCGCCATGGTTAAAATGTCCCAAAATTTGGCGCTAAGGATACTCGATTTTAGCTAAAAAATTATAAAAAAACTGAGTAATGCGAAAACATAGCAATATGAAATTTGCATATTCCTCCAAAACGCTCCACTTAATTTTAGAGTTGGCTGGCTTTTTGCTTAAAAGAGATATTCTCCTCTTCCTAAAATTGATGACTTATGTGGCAAAAGCTCAAGCGTAGTTTATTTTTACAGGTTCTTTGTGCTCTCTTTCTTGGAGTTGCAGTTGGAGCTGGTTTTCATGATTTCTCCCTATCTTTAAAGCCATTGGGTGACGGTTTTATCTCTTTAATTAAAATGCTGATTGCACCAATTGTGTTTTGTGTCGTTGTACTTGGTATTTATGGTGCAAATGATATTAAAAAAATGGGCAAAGTCGGTGCAAAAACCATTCTCTATTTTGAAGTGGTCACAAGTTTCGCTTTAGTTTTAGGCATTATTGTGGCCTATGTATTTAAACCTGGCGTCGGCATGAATATCGATATCAGCCATTTAGATGCAAAAGATTTAAGCACCTATACCGAACGTGCCCATGAAATGCACTCCGGTTCTGATTTCATACTGAACATTATTCCAAAAACATTTACTGGTGCTTTTGCTAACGGCGATATTTTACAAGTTTTACTGATTGCCATTTTATTTGGCGTTTCCCTACTCTTAATTCCAAAACATTTAGCAGAGTTAGTACGACAAGCTCTTGAGGCTTTCTCTGAAGTCTTCTTTAAAATTATGGGGCTGATTATTCGTTTAGCCCCTATTGGTGTGTTCGGTTCAGTGGCCTACACCACTGCTAAATTTGGTTTAGATTCACTTCTACAATTGGGCTATTTGGTTTTACTGTTTTATGCGACCTGCATTTTATTTGTTGTGGTTGTTTTAGGTTCAATTTTAAAACTTACCGGTCTCAACATTTTTAAATTCGTGGCTTATTTTAAAGATGAGTTAGCCATTGTTTTGGGTACCGCCTCTTCTGATTCTGTTTTACCCCAAATTATGAAAAAGCTCAGAAATCTGGGAATTAAAGATTCAACCGTAGGGCTGGTCATTCCAACTGGTTATTCTTTTAATCTGGATGGATTTTCAATTTACTTAACTCTAGGTGTTATTTTTATTGCACAGGCCTGCAATATTGATTTATCTATGCATGACTTACTGGCTATTTTACTGGTTTCTCTCATCACGTCTAAAGGCGCTCATGGAATTCCTGGTTCAGCATTAGTTATTCTTGCAGCCACGCTTTCAGTGATTCCAAGCCTTCCTGCGATTGGTTTAGTACTTTTACTTTCAGTAGACTGGTTTATTGGAATTATCCGTGCCTGTACCAACTTAATTGGCAATTGTGTCGCGACCGTAGTGATTGCTCACTGGGAAAAAGATATTGACCATGCTCAAGCAAAGGCTGTGTTAAATACAAAACCTTAAAGCTGCCCCCGTCAGAGAACATTGATTTATTAGTTCTCAATGTTCTCTATTCTTGAATCTGACAAGCCAGTAAAGCCGTTTCAAATGCCAGCCAATCGTGTTCTTGTTGGCTAATCATTTCAATTCGGTTATCAATTCCCTCTTCACCAGACTTATAATTAAACTGATCAGGATTAAAATTAAATATTTTCCATCCTTGATCTGTATTAAAAATTCCCTTAATACGTAGCCAATCTTGCTGTGCACACAATAAATCTAGCAAAGCATAAAATTCAAATTTCCAGCGTTTAGGCAACTTCCAACCCGCCACGATATAACCTTGTGCCGACTCTACATAATGGTAAGGTAACTGCTGAATTTCTTTAGTCACTTCAGCTTCAGTCATTTGCTTTTGAAGTTTAAGTAAAGGTTGTATGGATCTCTCGGTTAAACGGGCGGCTACATCAATTTCATTTAATGCTAACTGACCATATTGCGTCTTAATCCATTCTTGTTGATAGGGTTGATACTCTTCTTTTAGTGACGCAAGTGTCTGCTCATCTTCAAAAGTCATGATATCGGTATGTGACACCACTACTATCTGGGCCGCTTTTAACTGGTCTTCATAAAGGTTTAGTTTGACCCAGTTCGTATCATGCAAACGGCTACCATCGACTACAGTCACCAAAGCACGCATTGCCAAACTACTTTGCCAATGAGGCTCAGTCAGTTGGTCAAATAATTGAGAAGGATGCCCAAGACCAGTCGGCTCAATAAAAAGACGGTCTGGCTTTTGCTCACTCAACAGGCGAGCTAAAGCAATGTGCATAGGCAATTGACTGCTACAACATAAACAACCGCCTAATAACTCTTTTACCGCGTAACCTTGTTCTTGAGGTAATAGTTGTTGATCTACTCCAATTTGCCCAAACTCGTTCATTAAGACAGCCCATACCTCATCTTTAGGTTTCTGGCTTAATAAATGCTGTAATAATGTGGTCTTTCCTGCCCCCAAAAAACCAGAAATAATATGGGTAGGAACAGTTTTCTGGGCAATAAATTTCACAAGGCACTCAAATTAAAACGGTCTCAGACATTTTAGGTATATCACTATTTTTTGTCATGTAAATGATTTTTAAATTTGGTCTATACTTTTTTAATTTCTACTTAACAACTAAAAAGTGAGACTTAAGTCCCACTTTCAATCTAAAATAACTCTAAGCTTGTCCCCACCCAACGGAATATTCTATTTAAGCGTATTCACAATTCATGCCAGAGTGTTTCGTTTACGTAACAAACCTGATTCTTTTTCAATCAAGAAGAAATATTTTTTCACATTTTAAGGGGTATTTAAGGGCCTTAGGGTTACAGATTCCGCACATAAATGGCCCATATATTTTTTATTGTTAAGATAGGCGTAATAGATTGTTAAGTTAATTGATGTAATCCTAAGCTCGGCTTAGCATGTGTCCTAGCTTAGTCATTCAGCCATACACGTTTCATGTATGTATGAACGATTAGGTTTGATTGATTTTTTAATGAATTTAAGGATGCCATAAAATGAAATTAGCTAAAACTCTACTTGCAACTACTTTAGCTTTAACTGCTGCTTCAACTTTTGCTGCTTCTAAACATGAACAAGCGCATAGCACTGCTGGTGAAGAGAAAGTTGTTGTTTCAACTCAAGAACAAGCGAACACAGCAAATGCTGCTTCTGAAGCTGTAGGTTCTGCTTCTGAAGCTGCTCCTGCTACTCGTTAATTATCTCTGCACTCTCCTCCAAGCTCAGAGATAATTTTACTGGAAAGAAAAAAGGAATTTGAATTTCAGTAAAGAAAAAGGATCGAACCATGCTGCGGTTCGATCCTTTTTTAATTCAATTTTTTTAAGAAGATTTTTTATACATACTACAAGATGGGTTGTGATTTTCTTGTAGACGTAAAACCTTGCGGTGTTCTGCTGCTTCAAAACGACAGCGTTTCCACTCAGTCTCAAGTTTTAAAGTAGGCACTTCACAAGGCTTACCCTGTTCATCAACAGCCACCATGGTGAAATAACAGCTATTGGTATGGCGCACTGTACGCTTCTGGATATTTTGGGCTTCAACACGTATACCCACTTCCATTGAAGTACGGCCCACATGATTCACACTTGCCAAAAAAGTTACCAGTTCACCCACATAAATCGGTTCTTTAAAATTCACCTTATCTACAGACAATGTTACGACGTAGCTACCTGAATAACGGCTAGCGCATGCGTAAGCGACTTGGTCTAGTAGTTTTAGAATCGTACCACCATGAACATTACCTGAAAAATTTGCCATATCAGGCGTCATTAAAACTGACATCGTCAATTCTGACTGATCATCAGTCACTGTGGTCATTTCATCTAATGTAGGCATAGCTCAACTCTGGTCTCAAACAAGCTCAGTAAATATTATGGTTGATAATTCACAAAAAAAACATGATTAAATCCAGAACATGGCATTGTATTTTCTAATATCTGTCATTGTTTTTTGAAATTAGGTTTTTTAAAAATATTATTTTTAGAAATTTTATAATAAATATGAAAGTATTATAGAAAAATGCTATGCCATTTTATTCGACTCTCAATGGCATAGCAGGCTTTTGCAATTAAGTTGTTATACCTTATTAATTACGCCGGTCACGCCATTAATAATCATATCAATAGCGATCGTACCAATTAATAAAGCAGATAAACGTCCCACAATATCAAAATAACGGTCAATATGTTTGGCATGTCTATAACGTAAATGATCATGTGAAAATTTCATCAAAATCAAAATACTGCATGTTAAAAACATGGTAAAAGCAATGACCAGTGCCGCAGCACCAATTGACATTTCCATTCCCGTGACTACAGCAGCACTAATGGTTCCAGGGCCAACCATGAAAGGCATGGCAATGGTGCCTGCCAGATGTTCTGGCGCACCCCGCATTTCACCGATGGTATCGGCACCCTGAAACACATAGCGATAGCCAATCACTAGAAAAATCAACCCACCAAAAATCTGGAAGGCTTCAAAACGTACATTCAGATATTTACTAAAAATTGCTTCACCGCCCCATGCAAATAGCATAAATACAATGTAAGCAATTACACTTCCCTGAATCAGTGCTTTATTAAACACCCTTGTTTCTGAATGGCGGATCAGACCAATCATATAAATGCTCATCAAAAATGGATTGAGCAAAGAGAAAAATAAAACAAAAGAATGCAGATATGGAGACGCCATGCATATTCCCCTTAAGCTTGTGGATCTGGGAACAACGGTCGGTTCCCCGGGCTAATACGATTAATATGTAGAAACGTCATATGTCTTTCATATTTATCTAAAATATCATTAATGACTTGCTCTTTACCGTAACCCACTAGATCGTTATCTTGAGAACCATCATAAAGATAGGTTTCTAATCGATAATAGAATTGTTTACCTCGTTTCACACGTTGACTGAAAATCGGTGCGCTATAACGCACAGGCCAGATCTGGTAAACGAAGTTTTGCTCTTCTTCTAAATGAATAGTGAAGTCTAGATGATAAAGCGTGTCTTCATCTTCGAGTAGCGTTTGCTGCACATCTACGTTCATTCCTTGCTTGATGAGCTCATCAGCAACGGCCTGAACTGCTGGTCGGCAGACAGTGTCTAACATGCGCAGAGTTTCAGTGGTTCCCGGATGATGCATCACACGGGTTAAACGCTGTTTCCAATTCAAAATATCAACGTTACCGACCACAGGAGCTGCATTCATACTTCGGCTAGCCTGTCTGTAATCTTCAAGTCTTAAGGACTTATAAAGCCCTGCCATGACAAGGAACATCACGAAACTAAACGGCAATCCCATAATAATGGTCGCATTTTGTAAAGCCGTAATTCCGTTGGTCATCAGCATCGCTAGCGTGAGTAAACCAATGGCAATTGCCCAGAACACACTCAGCCAACGCGGAGCATCATTATCAATATGCGTTAACTTAGTGGTGAAATTACCTAAAACCAGCGCGCCCGAATCGGCAGAAGTCACATAGAACAAAAGCCCTGTTACGGTGGCAATTGAAGCAATGAAAGTAAAGCCCGGATATTGTGCTAACAAATCATAAAAACCATGAGCCGGATTCGCCAACACAGTAGCAGCTAAGGTTTGGTTCCCTTCAAAAATAACGCTGTGCAATGCACTATTACCAAAAATAGATAACCACGTTATTGTAAATAGAAGCGGAATAATTAAAGTACCGGATACAAACTCACGAATGGTACGCCCTCTTGAGATACGAGCTAGAAAAAGCCCTACGAACGGCGACCATGCAATCCACCACGCCCAGAAGAACAAGGTCCAGCTACTCATCCACTCTTTAGGCTGTTCAAACGCAAAACTTTGTAAGGCCAAAGATGGGAATCGACTTAAGTAATCACCAACATTTTGAACAAGGGCATTGAGTAAAAACTCAGTATTTCCCAAGAACAAAATAAACAGCAATAGCCCGATCGAAACATAAATATTAATTTCAGATAAAATCCGCAGGCCTTTATTAACGCCTGATGTCACCGAAATAATACTGATTCCAACTGCAATGGCAATCAGGGCAAACTGCATCCAGATGTTCTCTGGTAGCCCTAATAATACATGTAGCCCATAATTCAGCTGTACCACCCCAATCCCACAGGTTGTTGCAATACCAAAAATTGTCCCGATAACGGCAGCCGTATCAACACTATGTCCGATCACACCATTAATTCTTTTACCAAAAATTGGGTAGAGTGCAGAACGAATAGTAAGCGGCAAATTATAACGATAGCTAAAATATCCCAATGACATGCCAATCAAGGCATACATACACCAACCCGTTAAACCATAGTGGAACAATGTCCAGACCATACTTTGGCGTGCGGCTTCGTAAGTCTGAGCTGCACCTACTGGCGGTTGCATATAATGAGATAAAGGTTCGGCGACCGAGAAGAACATTAAATCGATACCAATACCAGCCGAAAACAGCATGGCAGACCAACTCAGTAAACTAAACTCAGGCTTTGAATGCTTAGGTCCTAGCTTAATATTGCCATATCTTGAACAGGCAATAAAAATCACAAACGCCATGTAAAGTGTTGCGGCAAGCAGGTAATACCAACCAAAGGTCGAAGTTACCCACTGAAGTACTGTATTCATTACCCGATTTGAAAAATCATTGAACAAAAACGTGACGAGAGAAAAAATTAAAATAAGTACAGCTGAAAAATAAAAAACCACACGGTTGAGCGGGTCTTTTTTAGATTTAGATAATGTTAAATCATCAACTGCTCTTGGATTATCTGTTGCCATACAATCCTCAAGGAATAAAAAATAAAAACAAAATGTTTAACTTCGTCTTTTCACTATTCAAAATAATGAAAAGACGATATTTAAACGCAAAAATAATATATAGATGTGATCGATGGAGGTTATAAAACCTCGGTCACTTTATTCTGGTCACAATTTGATGGGACAGAAATGTCTTTTGAAACAGCCAACTGCTTTTTCACTAATTGAGGGTCAAAATCATCTTGCTTTAACGCTTTGGCTAAACCGAACATGTAAAGCAAAATAATGACTGAAAATGGTAAACCACATAACACCACTGCACTTTGCATGGAGTTAAAACTACCAGCTAATAATAAGCCAATACTTACAATGGTAATTACCACAGACCAAAAGACGCGTAACCAAATTGGCGAATCACTATCATTTGTGCCCCCTTTTGAGGACAAGTTAGCGATCATAAGTGTACCAGACCCAACTGGTGTCAAAAATAAAACGAAACAAATTACAACAACAATGCCAGCAACATAAGGATTAAATGGCAGATATTCGAGTAATTTAAATAATGATAATGCTGGGTCACTTAAAACCATATCACCCAAAACTTTCTGTTTTTGATTCAAGATTAAGTAAATTGCAGTATTGCCAAAAACTGAAATCCAAGCCAGTGTAAAACCTAATGGAATCAGGCAGACACCCAAAACAACTTCACGAATTGTGCGTCCTTTTGAAATACGGGCAATAAACATACCCACAAAAGGTGCCCAAGCAATCCACCATGCCCAATAAAATACGGTCCACGAACCTAACCAACCACTTGCCTTCTGATTGTATAAATACATATCAAAGCTTTTACCAATAAAATTGTTTAGATAATCACCGACATTTTGCACAAGACCATTTAATAAATGATTTGTAGGGCCCGTTAAAAATACAAATAAAAGTAAGGCATAGAGCAGACGTAAATTAATACGAGATAACCATGCCAGACCTTTTTCAATACCAACAACTGTCGTTATTGTGGCAACAAACATCATGACCAGAACAACGGTAATTAAGGTCGCAGAGTTATCAGGAATTTGAGGAAGTAAATAGCAAATACCAGATACGAGTACCAAAGCCCCAATGCCTAAATTGGTCACCAATGAAATAACTGTTGCTAAAATTCCAAAGCCATCAACGAAATCCCCCACCAAGCCATGAATACGTTCTCCAAAAATTGGGTAAAGTGCCGAACGTAATGCCAGTGGCAAATTTTTTCTAAAAGCGAAGTAACCTAAAGTGACTCCAAGCAACGCATAGAGCACCCAACCATGAATTCCCCAGTGTAAAAAGCTATAGGTCATGGCATTTCGGGCAGCTTGAATGGTTCCAGCTTCGCCTTCTGGTGGGCGTAAGAAATGATCAACAGGTTCGGCAACACCATAATAAAGTAGCGCAATACCAATCCCTGCCGAAAACAGCATTGAAGTCCATGCCAGATAACCAAACTCAGGTTTGTCGTCGTCTTTTCCTAACGGAATCTGGCCAACTTTTGAAAAAGCGAGCCAAGCCACAAAACCGAGGCACAGCACAATCACCAGCATGTAATACCACCCAAAAAAGTGATTTACCTGCTCTTGTATATAGGTTAACCAGAACTGGCTCTTTTCAGGAAACAGCACAAAAAGTAGACCAAAAATGCCAATACTGATGGCCGAACTCCAAAATACAAAACGATTTAACCGAATATGGTCTGAAGAATATCTATCACTTTTCAACACCATCTTATTGCTCCTTGCAATCGGTGTATTTTCTCAAAATAACGTGATAAGTACTGTACTTATGCGCATCATCCTATCCTTAAGAATCTTTGATTTTACCTCTTTATTTTCAGAGCTAATCTTCAAAAATTCATTGATTTTTACATATCATACTTGTTATTGATTGAACGTTCAATCAATAACAAGTATGATAAAAAAAGTGCTATGATGCTCTGCAAGTTAACATGCTGAATTTAAAGCACCGCTAAAAGTGCTGATGTGGAAAATCATGACAAAACGCAGAGTAAAACCAGAGCACGTGCGACGTGAAGAAATCATGAACGCTGCACTCGACGTAATTTATGAAGTGGGGTTATCCAATACCACCATTGCACAAATTGCAAAAAAAGCCGAGTTGTCGACTGGCATTGTCAGCCATTATTTTGGTGACAAACAAGGGTTGATCAATACCTGTATGCAAGAAATGCTGAATGTTCTGCGTCATAAAACTGAACAGTACAGAGCAGAAGCAGATACGCATCCAGAGAGCCAGATTAAGGCCATTATCGACTCTAACTTTGACATTAGTCAGGTCAATGAAAAAGCAATGCGGGTCTGGTTAGATTTTTGGTCAGCAAGTTTGCATGTACCAGACTTGAGCCGTTTGCAAAAGATTAATGATCAACGCCTATATTCCAACTTGAAGTTTTATTTTCTCAAGTTAATGGATGAAAAACAGGCCGGTGTTGCCGCCCGAGGTTTGGCAGCATTGATTGATGGATTATGGCTACGCGGCAGTTTAAGCCGTCATAACGAATTTGACAGCGAACTTGCCCGTTCCATTGCTTACGATTATGTACAAACGCAATTGCAATTTGCGAACAAGCCTTTGCAGGAGAGACAAAATGAGTGATGTACAAGTTCATCAACTGTATATCCATGGACGCTACGTTAAAGCAACCAGTGGTAAAACATTTAATAGTATTAACCCTGCCAACGGCGAAGTTATCGCGACTCTTCAACAAGCTTCTGAGCAAGATATAGAAGCTGCTGTGCAAAGTGCACAACAAGGTCAAAAAATCTGGGCAGCCATGACCGCCATGGAACGCTCACGTATTTTACGCCGTGCAGTCGACATTTTACGTGAACGTAATGATGAGCTTGCCCGTCTTGAGACACTAGACACAGGTAAAGCTTTTAGCGAAACATCTACCGTCGACATTGTGACTGGTGCAGATGTATTAGAATATTACGCAGGGCTTGCAACAGCCATTCAAGGTGAACAAGTTCCGCTTCGCGAATCAAGTTTCTTTTATACACGCCGTGAACCTTTAGGCGTGGTTGCAGGTATTGGTGCCTGGAATTATCCAATTCAAATCGCTTTATGGAAATCTGCTCCTGCCCTTGCTGCCGGCAATGCCATGATTTTCAAACCAAGTGAAACGACCCCTCTTACTGCATTTAAACTTGCAGAAATCTATACAGAAGCTGGCTTACCAGACGGTGTATTTAACGTCGTTCAAGGGCCAGGCCGTGAAATTGGTCAATGGTTAACTGAACATCCAGTGATTGAGAAAATCTCATTTACAGGTGGTGTTGAAACTGGCAAAAAAGTCATGGCAAGTGCTGCTGGCTCTACACTTAAAGAAGTGACCATGGAACTTGGCGGTAAATCTCCACTGATTATTTGTGAAGATGCCGACCTTAATCGCGCAGCAGATATTGCTGTCATGGCGAACTTCTTTAGTTCAGGCCAAGTTTGTACCAACGGTACACGTGTTTTTGTTCCAAAATCACTTTTAGCCGATTTTGAAAAAGCTATTGTAGAGCGTGTAAAACGTATTCGCATTGGTGACCCAATGGCTGAAGAAACCAACTTCGGTCCGCTCACCAGCTTCCCTCACATGGAAAAAGTGCTGTCTTTCATTGAGTCAGGCAAACAACAAGGCGCTAAAGTTTTAATTGGTGGTGACCGCGCAACAGAGGGTGACCTTGCTAAAGGCGCTTACGTGCTACCAACGGTATTTAGCGACTGCAACGACCAAATGGCCATTGTTCAAGAAGAAATTTTTGGACCTGTCATGAGCATTTTAAGCTACGAGACTGAAGAAGAAGTGATTCGTCGTGCTAACGACACCACTTTTGGTTTAGCTGCTGGCGTTGTCACTCAAGACATTAGCCGCGCTCATCGCATTATTCACCAAATTGAAGCTGGTATTTGCTGGATTAACACTTGGGGCGAATCGCCTGCAGAGATGCCAGTGGGTGGCTACAAGCAATCTGGCGTGGG
Source organism: Acinetobacter sp. IK31 (assembly GCF_035615195.1). NCBI lineage: Bacteria > Pseudomonadati > Pseudomonadota > Gammaproteobacteria > Moraxellales > Moraxellaceae > Acinetobacter > Acinetobacter sp. IK31. The sequence goes on from NZ_JANBOB010000032.1 coordinate 175,734, forward strand.
CCGTGAAAATGGTCTAACCACGCTTGGGCACTATACCCGTATCAAATCTATTCAAGTTGAACTCGGCGACTATCAAAGCATTTTTTAATGCATCAATTGCCTTAAACACTTCAACCTAAATCACATATGCAGAGCAATCTTTATAGATTGCTCAGGCAAACTGTTAGTAAAAAAAGGATAGTTATGAATATTAAAGAATATGATTACATTATCATTGGCGCAGGATCTGCCGGAAATGTACTTGCTGCACGTCTTACTGAAGACAAAGATACCACCGTTTTATTATTAGAAGCTGGCGGTCCAGATTATCGTTTGGATTTTCGTACCCAAATGCCCGCAGCTTTGGCCTTCCCTCTGCAAGGTCGCCGTTATAACTGGGCTTATTTAACTGACCCTGAACCACACATGAATAACCGCCGTATGGAATGTGGCCGCGGTAAAGGTTTAGGTGGCTCATCTTTAATTAATGGTATGTGCTATATCCGCGGTAACGCGATGGATCTAGAACAATGGGCAACCCATAAAGGCCTAGAAAACTGGTCTTATGCCGATTGTTTGCCATACTACAAAAAAGCAGAAACCCGTGACATTGGTGAAAATGACTACCATGGCGGCAATGGCCCTGTGTCAGTTGCAACACCAAAAAATGGCAATAATGTCTTGTTTCATGCCATGGTTGAAGCTGGTGTACAAGCCGGTTATCCACGTACCGATGACTTAAACGGTTACCAACAAGAAGGCTTTGGTCCAATGGACCGTACAGTTACGCCTAAAGGTCGCCGCTCAAGTACCGCACGTGGTTATCTGGATATGGCAAAAGGTCGTCCTAACCTCACCATTTTGACTCATGCAACCACCAATAAAATCTTGTTTAACCAAAAACAAGCCGTGGGTGTTGAGTACATTATCGGGGCTGATCAAAACAACTTGCAACGCGCCTTGGTTAAACGCGAAGTCTTACTGTGCGCGGGTGCAATTGCTTCTCCACAAATTTTACAGCGCTCAGGTGTAGGTCAAAGTACCTTCTTAAAATCAATGGACATTGATGTTGTTCATGATTTACCGGGTGTAGGTGAAAACCTGCAAGACCACTTGGAAATGTACTTGCAATATAAATGTAAGCAACCTGTTTCTTTATACCCTGCCTTGAAATGGTATAACCAACCTGCCATCGGTGCCGAGTGGTTATTTAACGGTACAGGTGTTGGTGCAAGTAACCAATTTGAAGCAGGCGGATTTATTCGTAGTTCAGATGAGTTCAAATGGCCAAACATTCAGTACCACTTCTTGCCAGTTGCTATTAACTACAATGGTAGTAATGCAGTGAAAGAACATGGTTTTCAGGCACACGTTGGTTCAATGCGTTCGCCTTCACGTGGCCGTATTAGACTTAAATCAAAAGATCCGTTTGAGCATCCAAGCATCTTGTTTAACTATATGTCGAGTGAACAAGACTGGCGTGAGTTCCGTGACGCGATTCGTATCACCCGAGAAATTATGCAGCAACCTGCTCTTGACCCATATCGCGGTGAAGAAATTAGTCCGGGCAAACATTTACAAACAGATGCAGAGCTTGACGACTTTGTTCGTAACCATGCCGAAACAGCTTACCACCCTTCTTGTAGCTGTAAGATGGGTGAAGATGAAATGGCTGTCGTGGATGGTCAAGGCCGAGTCCATGGTATGCAAAGCTTACGTGTGGTTGATGCCTCAATCATGCCGCTGATTATTACCGGTAACTTAAATGCAACCACCATTATGATTGCCGAGAAAATTGCAGACCAAATTCGTGGGCGTGAAGCGTTACCACGTTCAACTGCACCGTTCTATGTAGCGTCATAAAACATCAAAGGGTATATTTCTTATGCAGAGATATACCCTTATTTTATTATCACCAGATGGTCATTAATAAGAACTTTGTATTAGTCCAATCTAGAAAACTAACGACAAATAATAACTTTACTCACTTTTTCTTATTATGTATTTCTTCAACTGGTTCACCTTTAATCAATTTATAATTATATTTTTAAATTCAATAGCATAATCATAAAAATCAACTTAAAACCGTATATTAAAAGCTTAAAATGATTAAATATAAATCACATTTATGAGTTTGATGGGTCCCATTTATTATAAAAATTGTCTTGTCAATGCAAAATTAGTCTAAAATATAGAGTGTTTGCGATAATCCCAAGTAATTTTATTTTTTTATAAGTTCTCAAATTTTGAGAATTTACTTTCGCATTTATATCCATTTTGTCTGGATACGCTGTCTAGGTTTCCTCACACCTTAAGTGACTCAAATAACTTATTTTAAGGTCCCCCTTACATGAAAAAGTTTTTGAAATACCTTCTGGTATTAATCATTCTTATTTTAATTGCAGGAATTGTTTTCTTGTTTAGACCGACTGCGTCAAAACAAGTAGAAACTGCAAAAGATGACCCAGTTGTTGATGCTGTTCTTGTTGGCGGCGGCATCATGAGTGCCACTCTTGGTACTTATCTCACCGAGCTTGAACCGAACTGGCAAATTCGTATGTATGAACGTCTTGACCAAGTTGCTCAAGAAAGTTCAAACGGCTTTAACAATGCCGGAACAGGCCATTCTGGCTTTATGGAAATGAACTATACCGAAGAAAAAAACGGTAAGATGGAAATTGTCAAAGCTGAAAAAGTTGCTTCTCAATTTGAAGTCGCTAAACAGTTTTGGTCATATCAGGTAAAACAAGGCGTTTTAGCTGAACCAAAATCATTCATTAACCCAGTTCCGCACATTGCTTTCGTTTGGGGCGATAACGTTCAATTCTTAGAAAAACGTTATGCTGCCATGATTCAAAGCCCGTTGTTCAAAGGTATGAAATTTACTGAAGACCCAGCTGTAATTAAACAATGGGCACCTTTAGTAATGAACGATCGTGATCCTAGCCAAAAAGTTGCAGCGACCCGTATGGATGTTGGCTCTGACGTAAACTATGGTTCTATCACTAAGCAATTGGTGAATCGTTTAGATCAAAACCCGAATTTCAAATTACAGACTTCAACCGAAGTGTCTGGTATCAGCCAAAATGATGACAAAACTTGGACTGTGTCTTTCAAAAATTTGAAAACTGGTAAAGTAGATCACGTTAAAACACGTTTTGTATTTATTGGTGCAGGTGGTGCAGCAGTTAAATTATTACAACTCACTGGCTTACCAGAAGCGAAACAATATGCAGGCTTCCCTGTCGGTGGTGAGTTCTTAATTACTGACAATCCAAAAATTACTGCAGAACACACAGCAAAAGTTTATGGCCGTGCTGAATTAGGTGCGCCTCCAATGTCTGTGCCGCATATTGATACACGTTATATCGACGGTAAAAAATATGTATTGTTTGGACCATTTGCAACGTATTCAAACAAGTTCCTGAAAAATGGTTCTCAGATGGACTTGCTTGCCTCAACGAACAAAAACAACGTTTTACCAATGACCACTGTTGGTTTGGAAAACCTTGATCTTGTTAAATACTTGGTGAGCCAAGTCATGATGTCAGACAAAGACCGTCTTAATGAACTTCGTAAATACTACCCAGATGCGAAAGCTGAAGACTGGCGTTTAAGCCAAGGTGGTCAACGTGTTCAGATCATCAAAAAAGAACCGGGTAAACCAGCTACACTTCAATTCGGTACAGAAATCTTTGCATCTAAAGATGGTGCTGTAACTGCGTTGTTAGGTGCGTCTCCGGGTGCTTCGACTTCTCCATACATCATGCTCAACTTGCTTGAAAAAGCTTTCCCTGAGCAAACTGAAGGTAAATGGAATCAGAAGCTTCATGAAATTGTTGTTTCGTATAAACAAGACCTAAGCAAAGACCCTGTATTACTCGACAAAGTTCGTCAGTACACAAGTTCTACACTTGGCTTGAACTATACATCTCCGTTTAAAGCTGCAAACGATGAAACTGCTGCTGCGCCAGTTGCAAAAGCAAACTAAGTTTGATGATGTATAAGTAAAATTCCAAAAGGATGAATTTCGATTCGTCCTTTTGTTTTTTAAGACCTCAGTTGAGATATTTAGATTAGCTATGACGCCTTTAAACTCATCATCCCGCCTCTTTACATTTTGTTTTAAGCTCGCGCTTGTTTTGCTACTGGCTTATCTTTTGTTAAGCGGTTTTTATATGTGGATGATTGGCGGTACAGCGATTTATGTAAGTTCAGCCGTGTTACTCGCAATGACCGCTTATGCATTTAAGCTCGGTAAATATCGGAAATTATTTTCAATTTTAAATCTACTGTTAAGTGCTGCTGCATTATATTTTAGTACTGCTCATTTATTTTTCTCTTCTGTTCAATTCTTTATATTTTTACCTGCCCTATTTTTTGTACTGTTAGCTTTTGCTCGCCTAGAAAAAGTTCGTGACTTATCTAAAGTTTTAATATTCATGAGCTTATTGATTTGGTCAGGCATACATTTCAGTCAACTTGAGCAACTTAAAGCCTATTATAAAACTCAGCACACTGGGGAGAGTTGGCAACAATATGGCGCACTTTAAGCTTATTTTTTAGGCTATAGCCCTATATAAATAAGTTTTCTTTTTCACATAAAGTTCATCAGTAAAACTGAACATCATCTACAGAATTTCTTTTAAGAAAAAATATTCATAACAATCTAATTTATTTAGAAATATATCGAGCATATTAGCGATTGAACATGTTTCATGTACCCGCTAGATTAGCTGAATTATTTTTCTCCCTTTGTTTTGTAATTTATGAAAATTTTAGATGGCGGTTTAGGCCGTGAACTTGCTCGTCGTGGTGCCCCATTTCGTCAACCAGAGTGGTCTGCGCTCGCACTCATTGAAGCGCCTGAAACAGTAAAAGAAGTACATCTTGATTTTATCAACGCTGGTTCAGAAGTTATTACCACCAATAACTACGCTGTTGTACCGTTTCATATCGGGCAAGAACGCTTTGAAACTGACGGTGTTCGTTTAATTAGAGTTGCGATCGAACAAGCAAAAAATGCAGTTAAAGAAAGCGGCAAAAATGTCAAAATTGCAGGCTGCTTACCACCTTTATTTGGTTCTTACCGTGCAGATCTATTTCAAGTTGAGCAGGCTAAAGACCTTGCTGAACCCATCATTAATACATTGGCACCAGAGGTGGATTTCTGGTTAGCAGAAACTCAATCGTGCTTAAAAGAAGTCGAAACGGTGCATGCGTTATTACCAAAAGATGGTAAGGACTATTGGGTATCGTTTACGCTTCAAGACGAAATTAAACAAGAGCAAGCGCTACTTCGTTCAGGCGAAAACATGCAACAAGTGGCTGAGTTTATAAAACAGTCAAATGCTAACGCGGTTTTGTTTAACTGCTGTCAGCCTGAAGTGATCTTGCAAGCCATTAATGAAATTAAAGGTCTCATTCCAGAGTCTGTACAGATTGGTGCCTATGCCAATGCGTTTCCACCACAAGATGACAACGCAACTGCAAACGATGGTCTTGATGAAGTTCGTAAAGATCTTGATGCTCCAGCTTATCTTGGTTTTGCCAAGCAGTGGCAGCAAGCAGGCGCAAGTTTAGTCGGTGGTTGCTGTGGTATTGGCCCAGAACACATTGCTGAACTTTCTCAATTTTTTAAAGAATAAATACCATGTCTGCTGCCAAAATCGGATTATTGTCTCTTACAGCGCTGGTCTTTAGTTCTATGGTGGGGTCAGGCGTATTTAGCCTTCCCCAAAATATGGCTCAAGTCGCTAACGGCTCTGCCCTTCTTGTTGCATGGCTCATTACCGGAGTCGGCATTATTTTCTTAGCGCTCACGCTATTACATTTAACTCGCCAACGCCCAGATTTAGACGGCGGTATTTATAACTATGCGCGTGAAGGTTTTGGTGACCTGATCGGGTTTTGCTCGGCTTGGGGCTATTGGTTATGTACCACAATTGGTATTGTTGGTTATGTGGTGATTGCCTTTTCGGGCGTTGGTATGTTTACCGACAGCAAAGACCATATTATTTTTGGTGAAGGTAATACGCTCTACGCACTGATTGGTTCAAGCATTTTTGTATGGCTGGTGCATTGGTTGGTCAGTCGAGGCATTAAAGAAGCGGCTATTGTGAATTTACTGGCGACCATTGCCAAAATTATTCCAATGGTGGTGTTTATATTCTTCACTTTTATTGCCTTTAAGTTTGACCTGTTCAAACTCAACTTAAATGACTTTACTTTAAAAGTTCCACTTTGGCAGCAAGTAAAAGACCTGATGCTGATTACCCTTTGGGTCTTTACCGGCATTGAAGGTGCTGTGGTTTTATCATCGCGTGCAAAAAACCGTTATGACATTGGTAAAGCCACTATTTTAGGCGTGCTACTGGCGTTAAGTTTTTACGTGATGGTCACCGTTTTGGCTTATGGTGTAGTGAGTCGTGAAGCACTTGCAGGCATGCATAACCCATCAATGGCAACCATTTTACAGCAGCTCATCGGTTTGCCGGGCACTATCGTTATTACCATCGGCCTTATTATTTCAGTTTCTTCGTCTTATTTAAGCTGGACTTTATTTGCAACTGAAATTCCATATTTAGCTGCAAAAAATGGCGCATTCCCGAAATTATTTTTAAAGAATAATCAGAATAATGTGCCGATTTCATCACTTTGGCTCACCACTCTGGTCGTGCAAGGTGCATTAATTGCGGTGTATTTTTTCAATAAAAACTACACCCAGCTTTTACTGATTTCTTCGGTAATGATTTTGCTGCCTTATTTTCTGGTGTCTGCTTTTTATCTTAAAGAATCGATTCGTCACAAACGCACGCCACATATTGCCATTGCAAGCGTCGCTTCAATCTATGCGCTCTGGTTGCTCTATGCAGCAGGATTAGATTTATTGCTCCTGTCTGTGGTCTTGTATTTGGTCGGCTTGGTTATTTTTTCAATCAGCTACTTTGAACACAAAAAATCGCTTAAACAAAACGAGCTGAATTAATTATTTCAACCACTGTTGACCCATTTCAACAGTGGTTTTCTAAAAATAAAACGCTCTATTTTGAAGGCTGTGACTGCTTAAGATGCAACCGTAAAATACGACGTAATTCTAAAATCGCCTCTGGCGTTGTTTGAATAGAATGCCCACCTTTAATCATCAGCTCCGATTGCTCACCACCTAAATGTGAACTTTGATAAGGCACAATACCATCACTGCTTTTTAACTTATCAGTCGTCCCATCCACGTTACCCATAATCGAGTGATAGACCACGTTAGACGATGGCTGAATGGCCTGCGTAAGCTGCATAAAGTTTGAAGAACGACTTAAATTACTCGCCCCATTTTCAATTAAGCCTTTTCTGAGTTTCGTGTTTTTCTCATCTCTCATTTCGACCGCAATAAAAAAGTCAGCAGGTAAGCGAATAACACGGCGTGCAATTTGGGTAAACCATCGGTCTGCGTAGTCGGTACCATGATGCGGCGACGAAACAAAAACCACGCGTTTAAAATATGGAAGCGCTTTGAACTGAAAACGCTCTTTAATCACTGGATTTTCTTTTAAACGATTTAACTGCGCGTCATTCATTTTTTGCATGGCTAAATCGGAAACATCGGCATTACTGACTAATAAACGACTAATGACGCCGCCCATACTATGCCCGACCAATACTGCATCGTGTGCAGCATAGCTATCTTTGGCAATGTTTTGAAAAGCCTGATTGAGCAATGAATAAATCTGAAAACGACTTTCAAAAATAGGCATATTGGTTGAATAAAACACCTGCCAAACTTGGTAATTTTGTCTTAATTCGGCATCGCCCATAATGTCATTGGTCAGACTCACCCAAGCTTCTGGGCTACTTGCCAAGCCATGAACAAACACAATGATTTTTTTATTAGGGTTAAAGGGTTCCAGCATATATAAATGCGGCATGATTAAATTGGTTTCTTTATTAATTAAAGACCAATAACCCGCTGCACCTAAATTATATTTTGACAGCCAAAGCCCATAGGGCGCCGAATAGTTGGCTGTGAGCGGATAGTCCACACCTTCAACCTTTACACGGCTTTGTCTGTATGGATCGAACATCGCGATTTCTAACTCTGCCCCAGCAATCACCTGATCGGCTGTTGCTGTTTGTTTAGGATAGGCAATGGCAGTGACCGGAAAGAACCGAGGCAAATGAATATTAGGATTGATCTGATGAGCGTAAAAAGCATCGGGGTCTAAAATGAAGCCATGATTCACATCATTTTCTTTACGCCCGACAATAAACTCTGCCCCTAAACCATCCTTACGGTTGACGGTGTTAAAACCAGAAAAATTCATGTTATAGCTGGAGCGAAAAGTATCGACTTCAATCTTTTGTACATCTACTGCATGATCAAAATTAACATGATATTGATGCCCATCTGCTTTCAGTAGAGACGGAAAATAATGCGTATTTAAATGATTAAAATACGTGGTCATGAGCTTCGACAAAGCGACGTTATAAAAAATACGCACCTGATTTTGCCGATGGTCAAACACTCGATCGAATGGTGACTCTTCAGAGTCAAATAAATAGACATAACTATAGCGCAAGCTTTTATCGAACAAAGCTAACTCTTGCTCAACGCAACTGTTACTTTTATTAATGACATTACACTGATTGCTACGCCCAACATCTAAAGCCTTGGCTAAATAAATTTCACTCAGTGCAGCATAACGCTCTTCTCGGCTCGTATTTTCGGAGAGACTCTGAATTTTATTTAAACAATCATCAAAATTTTGCAGGCAAGACTTTTCATCTTCTTTGACCAAATACAGTAAGTTTTGGGTTTGATGACTTAAAGTGTTGTCGGTCAGAATACTTTCATTCTTACTTTTTAAAGCATTGCTTAAATTACTTTCTTTTAAATGAATGACCTGACAACCGCTGAGCAGACCCATTATTGTTATCATTAAATAATGGCAAGACTTTGTCATTATGCATTCCCTTAGCGAATGTATTTCCCCATCAGGTCATTATGCCTGCAAAGTCATAGCTGAACAATTTGAATACGCATTTTTAGTTGGCAAACTGAAGCCCATAAAAAAGCCCGAACTCAATTTAATTCGGGCCAATTCATCCACTACCTTAATTAAGCTTGGTTAAATTTTTGCTGCGAAGCTAAATAAGAAAAATATAAAATGGGTAAAATAAACGGCGCTACGCTCCAGAAATCAAAATAGACATACAAAATTGCTCCCAAGAAGGCACCAATCACAAACCCGACAACAATACTGGCACTTTTAAGAAAACTTGCCCGATTGGCTGCATTATTGTTTTTCAGCAAGTTAGCAATATCAATACCGAGCTGCGTGGTATTGCCGGTCATCATGGTGCTTGGGCTAATATTTTTAATGAGTGTTTTGCTTGAAGTATTACGAATAGCTAAGGCAATTAAACCCAGCCCACCTGTTAGTGCAACCGTAATTGCATCGGCATTTTTAAACGGTTCGAAGTAAAGTCCTGCAACCATAAAAGCACACAGAAAGATGGCTTCAAATAAAAATAAATAAGACAGCGTTTTATGCTTCACCTGACTACGGTCAATTAGCAGCTTGGTAATCACAACTGTCAAAATAAATAGTGGAATAGCAGCAAGCTTAATCCATAAACCTGCACCGCCTTTAACCATCGCAGCCCCCGCCAACACCAAGTTTCCAGTCACATGTGCGGTAAAAAAGCCAAACAAAGCAATAAAACCAATGGTATCAATTGCCCCACCAACCATGGTCAATAAAACAGGGTCCCGACATATTGCCCATGTACTTTCTGTCTCTTTTTTAATTGGGATATCTGGCATATGACGTGTCCTATGAAAGTAAAATTTTAAAGTGATCGAATTGTTTAAAAATAATTTTACAATTAAAAATGAATAAAATTAAAACGTTTATGAAAGCAAAAAATGATGTAAAAAAATAGGGTGTGTAATGTCGTAACACTGTCTCTAAAATAGCAACAATCAAAATTGTCTATTTTAAGGACAATAAAACAGTGATCATCTTCAAATCAATTTGACCTCTAAAACAGTTCTAACTATGATGAAGCCGCAAGTTGATATCAACTGATTTTGAACCTGAAAAAGTTATGCCAAAATATGGATAATGAAAAACAACAATCATGAGTAGATATATGTCACTTTATAATTATTCAGTTTTTCTAGGCGGATTATTATTTGTATCCGTTGCTTTCGCTGGTCAAAAAAATAATGCTCAACGTGATTTTTATTTAAAATGTATGGCAGCGGGCCATAGCCGTGCAAGTTGTACGTGCATTTATCATCGTTTAGAACGTCAATATTCACCTAAACTGATGCTTAAACTCGGAAGTTTAAGTTTACAAAGCCCTGAAGTACCACGTGATTTTATAAAAACCATGAAGCGTACTATGCAACAGTGCAAATCTTAAATCTTCAATTTTTTAACCACATCCAAATTAATACCCCAGCCATACATAAAATTGCCGGATAGACAAACCACGGATGTGGAATAGTCCAAATCATAAAAATAGCCGCCAAACTCATACTGAATGTCAAGATATATTTTGCCTTTTTAGGAATACGCCGATGTTCTTGCCACTCGCGAATGAGTGGACCAATATAACGATGATTTCGAAACCATTGATGAAGTTTTTCAGAGCCTCGAGCCGCAAAGAAAACAGTCAAAATTATAAAATCAACGGTAGGTAAACCCGGAATAAAAACACCCAATATGCCAAGTGCAATACACAACCAAGCCAAACCAATAAACACCCAACGCGCCCAAACAGAACGGGCAAGCTTACTGACTGGTTGAGCGGGTGCTAACGACTGCTCATGTTTTACGATCACATTTACTTGATTGAGTTTGTCCATATCGGGTTTTCCCTTTATCCACTTTTTATTATTTCAATTCATCAAGCTGATCAAGCGCCTGACCAAAATATCCAAAGGCATCTAAAGCACCTTGTACAACACGATCTTGCTGGGTCCGGTCGAAACCCGTTTCGTCGAGTGCTTGCACAAAACGTTTCCAGACTTTAGCGCGCCCTTCGGGATAGGCTGCTAAATTACGCGCAGCAAACGTTTCCGAAAACCCTAGATGTTTTTGGGCCTCTTTAAATAAAAATGCAGCCCCTAAGGTTGAACCTTCAGACACATAAATCCAGCCTAAAGCTTCGGGTAGCTGTACGTTTTCACTGTGTAATTGCTGTCCGTTAGGTTGAATACCTAAATCATTTAAATCGGCAAGTGCTTGTTTTGAGCGGCCGCGAATATCGAGGTCCGGAATCAGTCCTGCCACGCCCTCTTTTTCAAAAAGATGTTCAATTTCGCGCTGAAAGTAATATTGAGACAACGTAAATTGTGCGTATTTTTCTTTACTTGAAAACACCTTTGCTTGCGACATTAATTGATGCATACGTTCATGTTCAGCAGCGGTTTCTTGTTTCAAACGTAAAGACAAGCTGTTACTAATGATTTGTTCTGTAGATGAGTTCATCATCTTTCTCCTGCAAAATGGATATGGCTCATCGGTTAACGGCCCCGATTGAGTTTGAGTTGGACTGGAAAATCCACAACAATGGTCACGGCCCGACCATTAATTTTGTGGGGTTTAAATCTGGATTTACGTACAGCTTGCATGACCCGTTCATCAAGGCTTTGAATGCCTGAACTTTGACGTACCTGTATGTCAATCGGTTTACCTTTTTCATTAATACGAATACGCACCTCAACCAAACGATTTTGTTGTTTTAACTCGCGGTCATCATAGTCAAGCCCGCCAAAAATCAGCACATCCACACTACTCACCTGAACAACGTCATCGTGTTCAACTTGAGTACTAGGTGCTTTTGAATATTCTTGCTGCGTTGCAGGTGTTTTGATACCGCCACTTTTGGTTATGCTGCTGATGTTTTGTGGCAGGTGCTCACTTTTCGTTTGTGCAATGTCTGTCGAACTCAACTGTTTGTCTGTATGGGCCGCCAGCCCTTCTGCACTCTGCGCTGGTTGGAGTGAAGCTAAACTGTTTAAATTTGCTTTTGATTGTGCTTGCTGTTTGTCACTTAAATTATTTTGCACCACCTCTTTAGAAGCAGTTTTTGACGCTAATGTTTGAACATTTTTAGGCGAGTTTTTTGATTCTTCAGGTATAGAAGATACCGAACTGTTTAACGTAGATTTAGGCGTTAAACTTTTTTCGATAGGCTTACTTTCAGTCTGGTCATTTGATGGCTTTTTAGCAGGTGCCAGCGACACAAAACTTACTTTTAAGGCATCTACTTTTGGCGATGCCTTGAAAGTGTAAGGTTCAATTAAATGGCTCAGCATCCAAACAGCAAACACATGCAGACCAATCACAACAGCTACGGTTAAGCACTTATAAAAATGCTTCGGCCATTGTGTTAAAGGCAGTTTGACCATTGGCTCATGTGTAGGGAATAAAGATTTTGATTTCATGACTTATTCCCTAAAAACGATGCTCAAGCTTGAGGCTAATGTTGTGTTTATCGTAGGAATACAACCAATCGACATTGCTTTTATTTTGGTTATAGCGATAGGTTAAATTAGGCGTCATGCCATAAAACTCAAAGCGCGGCATTTGCACAACAAAGGTATAGTTCTGTTCGAAATCATGACGACGAGCCAAATAACCTACAGCGTATTTATCAAACTGACGCCAACGGTAAGAACTCAATAAAGTAGTGTTAAAACCAGCACTCCAATTTTTGGTTATACCTAACCGCACACCTTGCTGTTCATAGGCAGCTACATATTTTTCTTGTGCAGAATGATCGACTAAATCTAGACCACCAAAAACAGTCCACTGGTCTGGAAAAATCTTCCAGAAGGTGGCAAAAGCTGAATTTTCTATACCACCAAAGCTTTTATATTTCTGATAATTTAAATCTTTTCTTTCAGCTTCAAGCTTAAAGGCTGTATCGGCCGAGATAAAATGCATCCATTCGGCACGTGCTCCCCACGCACTGTAAAGACCATCGTTATCATAACGTTTATGTTCAAAAAGCGGACTCACCCCAATTTGATTTTTTAAGTCAAAGTAGCTGTAGCCTGCATTAATGTTAATGCTAGATTCATTAAATGCCGCGTGGTCGTTATAGGACTGTCCAAAAGCCAGCACACGTAAAGCCACGCCATGATGGCCTTTAATCGCATAGCGTTTTATAAGACTGGCTTCGTAATCCAAACCCGTTGCTGACTCAGCTTTTTGCTTTTTACTAGTAATTTGCTGCCCTCCAGTAATATTACCGTTCTTATCTGTCTGATAAAACATCAAAGTTTTAGTCTGTTTAGATGCACTATTTAAATTACTGACATAGGTATAACCCGCTGAAACCGAGCCTTGCCAAGAGTCTCGTTTTTTTAATGCCTGAACAAAAGTATTTACTGTTGTTAAAACTCCAGACGGGATTACAGCAGGGTCGCTTTGTTTAAGTTTGTCTTGAATGGAAATAAAAAGGCGTGCTGCTTCCTTATTCTTCTGTTGTTCAAACAGCACGCGCGCTAACTCAAGTTCACAAATTAAATTATGAGGTTGTTGTTTTAGGCTGCTTTGAAATTTTTGTTCAGCCAATTTCAGTTGACCCTGAGAACGTGCAACTGCCCCTTCGGCAAAGTCGGTTAAAGCCCGATCGTAGCCAACATATTTCTTATAATGTTCTAGATAAACCGTGGCTTTGAGCCACTGTTTTTGCATGACTGCCAAATATAATGCCTTGGCAAGATCATTCTGGTTTTGCTCAACACTATATTCTTGTCCATTAATTTGAAGTTTTGGTAATTGAATGGTTCCCTGCTCGTGAAACTGGCGCTGTTCTTGTAAAAGCGTTTGGTCCAAGCTTTGATTGAGACGAAGCTGTGTGTCTTCGTCAGCATATAAAAATGGACAACTCAACAATGTCAGACAGCACAAAAGCGTTCGTTTCATAAAACAATAAACCTGAAGCAACCAAGCAAAAAACCAAAAACAAAAGGAATCTACGTGTGTAGATTCCTTTTGCATTCATTAATTTTTAGCACCGCCAAATGCAGTGTTGTAAGACACGTTATCAAACTGGGCAATACCCGCTAAAGCCGAAGCATTTGCACCAAAGAATTGACCTTGAACCACACCAGAGTTGTCTACCCCAGCCGTACCGTTAGCCGTTGCCAAACCTGCAAAGGCAGCAGTACCCGGGTTAAATGCCACACCATCTAGGCTTAATGATGAAACAGCCGTACCCGTTCCTGTAAGCGTCCCTTCAAGTGTGCCCGCGCCATAGTTTGCCGTGAACGTACCACTTAACAGATTGCTTGCAGAGCCATTAATACCTGCAACGGTATAGGTTGCAGTACCCGCGGTTGGGACAGTGGTATTGGTGTTATCACCCGCGTAGTAAACGGTATGGCTCGCGCTTGCCGGCGTGTTGCCCGCTTTCCACCATTCACCAAAATAGACTTCCTGTGTGCCCACCTGACCAAAGTTAAAATTACCTAATGCACTGTGTGAAGGTGGCATTGCAGACACTGGAATATGCGAAATATTAAAGGTTTTGCTGCCAACTGTTACATTGGTGTTGCTCGTTCCCTGAGCAGCAAAAGCCTGAGCCAAACCTTTTAACGAATTAAAACCTGTAAAAGCGTTATAGGGCGCACCCGCAGCTTGAACCGATACTGCTGCTACACCACCCGGATGGCTCGCATTAGCAGCAGCACCGATTTTGATGTTACTTTCATTACTCGAAATACCATCAATACCTGCATAAGCAAATGCAGTTGAACAAGCAACAAGACCCAAGAACAATTGAGAGATTTTCATTTGTTGTTACTCCATTTTTTTAAAACTAAGTTATTGTTTAATTTAAAATAACGTTTTCGCTATTTTTAGTTTATTGAGTAGGCCCAGTTGCAAACCTACTCGGGCTTTTTTGTAAATAATAATCATTCAATTTTATTATTTACCGTTACCTGACTCCCCTTTTATGTATGTGTAGAGGGAATCAAATTCTGTTTAAAATTTTGTGGTCCAACTGATTTTCATTGTTCGGCCCGGTGCGGCCATGGCGCTTCGGGTTAAAGGATCGATATAAAACTGGTTAGAAAGATTACTGCCGACAAACTCAACGGTGTTGTAGTCATCGACCTGATAACGCGCATAGGCATCAAAAATCCACGTGTCATTCCATGCCAAAGGCACATTGAGGTAATAGCCTTTATTGACGCTAGCATCATTGTTTTTGCGTAGTGGGCTTTCATAAGCTTTATAAAATGTTGCACGCGCGCCGAGCTCTAACTTTTCATCTAAAAAGCGTGCGCCAAGCAAACCGTGAAAACTCAGTTCAGGTGTGGCCATTGTCACTAAGTAGCCATTTGGGAAACCGTCATCGACACAGCGCTGATAGGGTTCACGGAACGCAATACCCTGCTCGGTTTGAACTGTGCCGCCTAAAATCATTTTGTTAATGGCACTATTGGTGTCACACACTTCATTTTTTAAGTTATAAGCCACGCTCAAGTCTGTGAAGAAGCCTCCATTATCAAAACGGCTTTGTAGCTCTAAACCTGATAGTTTTTGTTCATCCATATTGGTAAAAATAAGGTTCTGGTCACGTTCAATCACATTTTTGGTTTTGTTGTAGTAATAGGCGAGCTTAATATCGGCATTGCGTGCTGTACTGAACCAATCGCGCATGTCATAGACATAACCCACTTCGTAGTTAAAAGCGTGTTCAGGTTTGATTACTTGATATGGCAACATGGCAGAAAAACCGACAGTGCTTTCAAACAAACTTGGTAAGCGATATTCCTCTGCATAGCGTGCATAGATTCTGCTGTTTGGCGTGAGGTGAATTGAGGCACCTAACTGCGGTGCCCAGCCGCTATCTTTAACTTTGTCGGCAGACTCAACAGGAACTTGGTCTACCACTGACATAAAGTTCCCGCCAGTTACTACGTACTTTTGTCCAGAGGCATTGAGCTGGTTTAAAGGATTATCGGCAAGCGACAATTGCCCATTAGCATCTGCTTTCCAGCTCAGCGTATTTTTCTGTGACCAGATCATGTTATACAAAGTGCTCTCTGATGCAGGCACAGTGTCGAGCTGCCCATCCCAATCAGGATTTTTTGTGGCATAGCGCTGTTTTAAAACATTGATTAAACGCTGCTGAGTCGAGGTGTAACTCTCGGGCATGGTCTGATATTCAAAGGTATATTCTTTAAGCTTCGCTTTTTTGGTAAACAGCGGATTTAAATTCGGGTCAATCTCGCTCTGCAAAGACTTATTTAAAAAATTATCAACAGCCCAATACGAGCGATAACGCATGCCCGCATCAAAACTTAACCAAGACAGTGGTCGATAATTAAAATTAAAGTCGAACGTTTTTTCCTCACGGCGCCCTGCTCGTGGCAGTGCCTGATAGAGCGAATAACTTGGGCCAAATTCGCCATATATATCGTCGGACGTCAGTTTTTCTTTTAAGAAACTTCCACCGAGCGTCAAGTCAAGCTGGTCTAACAAACGGGCTTTATTACTGACCGTAATGCCTTTACGTGTATTGTCAGAATGGCTTATCGCCGTGTTAATAATGGTGTTATCTCGAAAGTCGATTGTGGTTGGCCACCCACCACGTGTATAGGTCTGGCTTTCGGTGTCGGTTTGCCAAATGTTGGCATAAAAATCAATCCAGCGATTATTCTCAGGCTTAAATTTATATTCGAGGCTATAAGCTTTAGAGTGAATATTGCTTAAAGGCCACTGCGGAACACCCAAGTCAGGCGTAATGCCCCACACAATTCGAGACGGCATAATTTCACCAAAAATATTTTTGGTATCTCGGTAAGTTAGTTTAAGGGTCTGATCATCTGTTGGACGATAGGTCCCTTTTAATAACCACGACTCCATGTGACTTGAAGTGTTGGGAACTTCATCGCCCGGTTGATAGGCATAGGCAAAGTAAGGAATAAAGTCGAGGCTACTGTCTGGTGTCGCTCGTTTATAGTAGCCCGCGCCATGTGTGCCCGAAAAATAATTGCCGCGCTCACGTACTGCATAAACTGCCAGTAAATCGAATTTATCTTGCTTAGTTGCAATTGCCAGTCGGCCCGCCAAGTCGTCGCCCGAAAAATTAGAGTTATCACTTCTGGTCCGGTTCTTTTTATAAATATCAGGGTCGTATTTCGCCCCATTCATGTCGATCCAAGGCGTTGTATCATCGTAATTTTGGCCCACTTTACTCATGTCTGGCAAAGACGGATCGATTGAGTTGGTAGAGCCTTCTACTTTTAACTCAGCACCAAAAGACTTACCCGGACGAACAATGTCATCGGCCTCTAGCGTTTTAACCACCACACCACCACCAACAGAAGTTGTGGTATTACGCTCTAAAGATGGGCCTTTAATGACTTCAATACCCGCAATGAGATTGGGGTCGATATAGTTGCGGTTGTTTACCCCGTTGTAACCACGCCATACGGCAATTGACTGTTCAGTACCATCAATGGTTAATGGCACACGGCCGACGCCCTGCACACCACGTACACTTGGGTCAAGTGCGCCACTGTTACGGGCATCGCCGCTATAGACTCCCACCATGCCTTGTAAAATATCAGCTGGGTTGGTTCCTTTAAAACGCTCGACATAGTCTTTGCCCGCATAGACCGAAGAACGGTTTGCATCATAAACTTTGTTATAGCCTTCTGTGTCACGGTCTTGTTTGCCGTACACCACAATTGGGGTGAGTCGTACCGATGCATCTTCTTCGATTACGGCACTACTTGGCGGTAGGCTAGCGGCCTCAACTTTAGATGAAGTGACCTGTGGTGTAGGTTTTTTACTGAGTGTGTAGCCCTGCCCAACTTTTACAGCACTAAAATCGGTTACTTTTAAAAGCTGCTCAAAACCTTGTTCGACTGCAAAGCTGCCTTTTAAGCCAAGACTATGCAGCCCTTGGAATTGCTGGGCATCCATTGCAATTGAAGTACCCGATTGTTCGGCAAACTGATTCAGTACGTTAGCAAGGCGACCGGCAGGAATGTTATAGCTTTTAACTCCGGCTGTTTCTGCATAGGCCTGCTGCATAGGGAGTGTAACTAACCCGCCCATCGACACAGCATGTATGGCAAACGCCAGTGTTGAGAATCGAAAAATCGATCGATTCTGCTTTTGCCCCGTTCCCGCTTTTTTCATTTGCCCGCCCCAGTAAATAGTAATAAGAATCATTCAATACAACAAATTAAAATGATCCATATTTATTGCTTCTACTTACTATGACGAACGACTTTTAAAAAAGTGGAACCTAAAATTGAAAATAAACTTAATTTTTTATTATTTTAAAGAAATCATGACCACAAATGGCGTGATTTGCTTAATTTTCAGATCTGGAAAAACCGTAGCTAAAAGCTTAAGCGATTCTGTGGTTTGGTCTAAAGGCAATACAGCATTGACCCGCACATGTTGCAGTGCCGCATCATTAAAAATAATTTTGCCTTTGTAGTTGCGGTCTAGCTCTTGTAGCACTTGATTCAGCGGCAGGTTTTCTACCATAAGATGATGCTTTTGCCATTTTTGTTGTTCGTTATAAATATTGAGTGCAGGAAGTCTTTGCACGCCGTTTTGGTCCATTTTAATGGCTTGCCCCGCCTCGACAATAGCCTGACGCGTCGCATGCAATTGGGTCTTTTTAACCTGTGTGGCTTCTACTTTTACCTTTGAGTGGACCATTTTGAGTTCGGTTGCCGAAGGTTCATAACTGACGCTAAAAGCTGTGCCGAGTGCCTGAATTTGTCCATGACTGGTTTTGACCAAAAACGGTCTGGTCTTATCTTTGGCAACATCAACATAAATTTGACCTTGCACCAACTCAACCACTCGCTGGTTGGTTTTAAAATCAAGATTGACTGCACTTTTGCCACGTAAAATTAAACGTGAACCATCTGGCAAGGTTTGCGTGGTCCACTGCCCCGATTGCCCTTGAATGTCGGCAGTAACATAGGCCACTGTAGTATCAGTTAAATAAAATAACGCCCCACTCATGGCAACAAACACGACGGCAAAAGCTGTTCCTGCACGTAAATGTTTATAGGCTTTGCCTGAGCTTAGGCCAGCTTTAAGAGCGACTTTAGTAACTTTTTTATGTCCGCTGGTTTGGGAAAGTTTTTGAATTGAACCGATACACTGTTCTATGTCGGCAGCCACTTGGCGATGTTGCTCACTGTTTTTTTTCCACTCTTCAAATTTTTGTTTGGCGGTTTTTCGCAAGCTTTCATCATCCGAACTCAGTTGAACAATCCAATGCGCGGCTTCTTCAACCAGTTGGTGATGTTTGCTTTTATCCATGGCCATTTAAATGCAAGCGTCCATGTCTTGTCGATTTTGGTAGCATTGAATTAAACAGCTCGCCAAATATTTTTGAATCATTTTGGTCGATACATTTAATTGTGAGGCAATTTCTTTATGAGTATAGCCTTCGAGGTAATGCAAAATAAAGGCTTGCTGTGCTTTTTCAGATACACCTTCGAGTGCTTTGCAAAGCTGGTTAATTGCTTGAATAATTTGCATCTGGTCTTCGGGCGAAGCCACCGCTTCAAGCATATATTCCATTTGACTCAAGCCATCTAAATAAGCCTGTTCAATGCGTTTACGGCGCACTTGGTCAATGAGTAGGTTTTTAGCAATCGAAGTTAAATAGGCGCGTGGTTCCTTAATGCCAAATAACTCGTCTCTGGTTTGTAGCAGTTTAATAAATGTGTCCTGAACCAGATCTGCAGCCTGATCAGTATTACCTAATTTTTGTCTCAACCATTGGTGAAGCCAGCTTTGGTGACTTCTATATAACTGATCTACAAGCAAAGAAGTTTTGTTCACAGCAATTGGACTCAAAACAAGGAACCCACAAATGATAATAATTATCATTTAAACAAGTCAAGCAATAATTCAAGTAAAACTTAAATCACTGTTTAATAAATTGAATTAATTGCTCCCTTACTTTGCTGCACTTCTCTTAAAGCAAATGAGCCAAATTTTTAATTTCTTCCATGACCGCCTTACAAGCAGGCGTTAAATAGCCATGCTTAGAAATAGACAAAGAAATATAACGCTTTAACTCGGGACTCATAATTTTTGCCGCTTGAATTGAGGTGTATTGGCTGGCCTTTTTTAAAGCTTGCGGCCCAAGCATGGTGTAAATGCCAGATTCGGAAACCAAATGGGTTTGTAAACTAATCGAGTCAGCTTCAAACACAATATTCAGCTCTACCCCATTTTCATAAGCCATATGGTCTAAAAAGTTTCGCCAGTTACTTGGTCTGCAAAACGTGACCAGCGGTAACTGATTTATTGCTTTAAAGTCGACTTCATTTGCCTGAGTGAGCGTGTCTCCTTCACAGCCGACCAAGTAGGTATCGGCTTCGGTAAGATAGACATCACCATGTTTAGGCGTCGGATTAAACCGATAGAGTATGGCTAAATCGACGCTACCATCTTCGAGCCATTTTTCTAAATGCACCCCTTGCCCTTCACGCACTGACAGTTTAATTAAGGGATATTTTTGTTGAAGCACTTTGTACAAAGTCGATAACAACGGATGTGCAGTAGACGGCAAACTGGCAATGCGAACCGTCCCGATCGGTGTATCGGTCGAGTGCAAAATTTCATTATTGAGTTGGTCGGTGACGTTCAGCCATGAACGAATTTTAGGAAGTAAATGCTGGCCTAAATCGGTAAGTTCGACGCCGCGTCCAGTTCGGTTAAACAAACGACCGCCACATTGCGCTTCAAGCTCGTTCATTTGCCGACTAATTTGCGGCTGGTTGGTGTTATGCAGCATTGCGACTTTGCTTAAGCTACCGAGTTCCACCGCGTCTAAAAATATTTTCCATAAATCATAATTCATCGATTCTTCCTAAATCGTAAACTAGCACTTTTGAGCTATACATTTTCAGTATAACTGAAATTCAAGAATTGGTAATTCCTACATAGCTCACCTATTTCTATACTCCAATCATGTTCTCTACAACACGATTTAAGTCAGATTAAGAACCAGAGAATATTTAATTACACTGTATAGGAAGTACGATTATGAGTTTAGATTTACGTGGATTAACCCCAGCACCTGTGACTCCTTTTACCCGTGACGGACAAGTAGACCATAATGCAATTCAACGTTTAGGTTCATGGTTAGGCAGTATTGATGGTGTGAAAGGCTTGGTTGTTCTTGGGCATGCAGGTGAAGGAACATTCTTGTCACAAAAAGAACAAATGCAGGTCATCGAAAGCTTTGTTAAATCAGTAGATGACAAAATTCCGGTAATCGCAGGGATTACACTCGAAGGTACTTCGGTTGCAGCAGAAGAAGCAAAACGCGCAGTCAGCGCTGGTGCTTCGGCAGGTTTGATTTACCCTTCACATGGCTGGTTGCGTTTTGGCTATCAAAAAGGCGCACCACAAGACCGCTATAAAGCGATTTATGAAGAAAGTGGTTTGCCATCTATTTTATTTCAATATCCAGATGCAACTAAGGCCACTTACGACCTAGACACCCTACTCGATATTTCTGCACAGCCGGGTGTGTTTGCCATGAAAAATGGTGTGCGTAACATGCGCCGTTGGGATGTTGAAATTCCGATTATTCGCCGTGAACGTCCAGACTTACAGATTTTGACGTGCCACGATGAATATTTGCTTCACACCATGTTTGATGTAGACGGTGCTTTGGTGGGCTATGGCAACATTGCCCCTGAACTGTTAATTGAAATGATTAAAGCAGGTAAAGCCAAAGATTACGCTAAAGCTCGTGCACTTCACGATCAATTATTACCAGTGACTCGCAATGTCTATCACCGTGGTTCACACATGGAAGGCACGGTAGCACTTAAACATGCACTGGTTGCTCGCGGAATTTTGGACCATGCCACTGTGCGTTCGCCACTGCTTCCACTCGCAGATGGTGCTGAGCAAGAAATTCATGATGCGATGCGTCAAGCCGGAATTGGCAAGGTCGATTTAACCCAAGCCGTTGCTTAAATTCTATTCGGGCTAGCATGTACGCTAGCCTTTTTTTCCTGTACGCTGCCTGAGGCCAAACATCGGGCATGTCACTTAAAAACAATAATAAAAAGCATGCAAACTGTGGTGAACAGGTAGTGCGAAATAGAACAAAAAAACTACGAGGAATGTAGTCATAAGGAGATAGAAGATGACAAATCTAGCGGATGTAGAACCAATTAGTCATCATCAAAAAAATGCGGAAATTATTGCAAGACTCGAACGGCTACCCGTCACCGGTCGATTGCAATTTATGCGAATTACCATTGGTATAGCGACCTTTTTTGACGCCTATACCGTTCTTGCGATTGCCTTTGCTTTACCCCAACTCATTACCGAATGGCACCTCACCCCCGCCTATGTCGGTGCGATCATTGCCGCGGGCTATGTCGGGCAACTGGTCGGTGCGATCTTTTTTGGTTCTCTTGCCGAAAAAGTCGGTCGCTTAAAAGTACTGTCTTTTACCATTTTACTGTTTGTGGCAATGGACATTTCTTGTCTGTTTGCTTGGAGCGGAATGTCTCTGTTAATTTTCCGTTTCTTACAAGGCATAGGAACAGGTGGCGAAGTACCTGTTGCGAGTGCCTATATTAATGAGTTTATTGGTGCAGAAAAGCGCGGGAAGTTTTTCTTGCTCTATGAAGTTTTATTCCCGATGGGCCTTATGTTTGCAGGCATGGCAGCATTTTTCCTGATGCCAATTTATGGCTGGAAAGTCATGTTTATTGTGGGCTTAGTTCCATCTTTACTGGTGATTCCTTTACGGTTTTTCTTGCCTGAGTCGCCACGTTGGCTTGCCTCAAAAGGTCGTTTTAAAGAAGCCGATAAAGTTGTCAAAAGTTTTGAAGACGGTGCCATCAAAAGCGGTAAAACTTTGCCTGAACCTGTGGTTAAAGACATTAACCCGCAAGGCATGGCAAAAACCGACTGGCGTGAGCTATTCCAAGGCATTTACCGCAAACGTACCTTTACCCTGTGGGGCATGTGGTTTTGCGTCTATATGATTAACAATGCCATGGTGACTTGGCTGCCAACGCTTTACAAACAACACTTTGGTCTGTCGCTTCAAACCAGTTTAGGTTATGGCTGGATTACTTCGGGCGTAGGTGTGATTGCCTCTATTATCTGTGCATTAATGATTGATAAAGTCGGCCGTCGTCCTTGGTACAGTGCAGCATTTTTCTTGGCAATCATTCCACTCATGAGCCTCTCGATTTTAGGTGCAAAATCGGCAATGGAAGTGGTGATTTTAGCAACGCTGAGCTATGCCATTTTACAGACCATTTCATTCTCTTTATACCTTTACGCTGCCGAACTTTACCCAACTCGCCTACGTGCTATGGGCATTGGCTTTAGTACCGCTTGGTTACGTGCCGGTTCTGCAATTGGACCTGTGATGGTCGGTCTGGTTGTTGGTGGCTACGGCATTCAATATGTGTTTAGTGTGCTGGCGGTTGTGGCGCTGATTGGTGGCCTTGTGACCTTCTTGTTTGCCATTGAAACCAAGGGCCAAGTACTCGAAAAACTCTCTCCTTAATTCATCCATTTCATAAAAAGCTTGCCTAACCTCAGCGTTAGGCAAAGGGCTTATTCATGCTTAAAAAAGGAATTTAAAATGAATAAATATTTGCTATGGGGCTGTATTGGTTTAGGCAGTGTGAGCAATGCGTATGCAGAACTTCCTCAAGAATTTGGCAAGTTAGAATTAAAACTTAACACTCGTTACTGGAACGATGAAGGCACTGCCCACCCTACACTTGCCAATCCTTCTCCTTCGTCGAGTGAATATGAACAAAGTGCGTTAGGGCTTGAGTTAAATTATCAGTCACCTTACCTGTGGGACTGGCTTGGGGTAGATGGTTCACTCTATGCAGTCACCCAGTTGTTTGACTCTGGCAAGCCTAGCGCTCAGCTTTTAGAGGTCGAAAATAACGGCAAGCTCGATCAAAACTTTGCAACTTTAGGTCAGCTCTACATCAAAGCAAAACTCGGCGACAAAGGCGAAATTAAATTAGGCCGCCAGTTGCAAGACTCGCTGTTGCTTAAAAGCACCAATAACCGCGCGGTGCCCGACACTTTTTCGGGTGCGCGTGGTCAGTTTCAACTGAATGATCAGCTACAAACTTACATTGCTTACTATGACCGCTGGAAACCACGCAGCATGGATAGTTTTGAAAAACTGGTGACTGAAAATGACGAACGCATTGATTATGTCGGTTTGCTTGGAGCCAAATATCAGTACAAAAACTGGAGCGTGAATGCTGAATATTTAAATAGCAAAGATTATTTAAAAAAGTACGGGGCGATTGCTCAATATAAGTTGCCGATTCAGGGCTTGGTGTGGACATTTAACACAGGTGCTTTTTTCTCACGTGATGATGGCAAGCTGTTTAAATGCGGTGCCGAAACCGAGCTGGACTGTGTCAAAGGCCAGGACATTAACAACCGTGGGAATGGCTATTTTATCGATTTAAATGTAGCTAAGAATAATGTCGAAGCTGGCATTGCCGTTTCAAAGTTTGATGGTTTTTGGATTGAAGATAACTTTGCCGTGCATTCCGCCCGCAACTCGGTTTTAACGCAAGATCACGGTACAAACCCGTTTCCGACCTCTGCTACCATTGGCCCTGACTTTACCAACAACGATGAAACTGCCGTTGCCCTTCGGTTGAAATATAACTGGAAAGACTATGTGAAAGGCTTAAAAACCGAAGCGAAGTATATTTATGGCTTTGGTGCTCACCAAAGTAACATTAGCAGTGATATTGAGGGTAAAGAGCGTTACTTTGACTTTACGGTGAGTTATGCGTTGCCGTGGGTGAAAAACTTAGATGTGCGTTATTCATTTTTGCATTATAGAGATGTGCGTTATTCATTTTTGCATTATGAGTCAAAGTTTGAAAATGCAAACCTAGGCGAAAAAATAAATGGAATGTCTCGTAAAGATTGGGACCAGCACCGTGTATTTATTAATTACCGCTATACATTTTAAGAGCAGGCTAAACGTTTAGTTTAGCTTTATTATCTTTATTAATTTACCACTTTAAATAGATAAACTTTTGAGTTTAATTAAAATATAAATTTATATTTAAAATTTTTATAATATTTTATTTAAATTGAATTGACCTGTTAAAAACTTATGATTATTATGGTCTCGCTGGCACACATTGCCAGTCGGTTTTAGCAGACCGTAGATCCATGGCGGGTTATAGTTCTACTATAAGTCGTTAGACCCTTGCGTCCCTTTTCTTTGCGGTAGGACGAGAGGGGGACGCGCTTGCGCGTGCTGGTTCCTTGGATCCCAGTCTGCTAACCCCTTTTCGTTCTACCACCATAATCAATTGACGGTGATCTTTGGTGGTAGAGCTCCATAAATTCTAGGAGTTGACCATGCCATTTTTTATATTAATTCCCTATCCTCTCTCGTGATTTTATTTATTTAAAATTTAGGCTTTCTCTCACCTAAAATATTTTAAATTTATAAATAATTTTATTTTAAAATTTTAATCATTTTATTTTCCTGTATTTCAGGCGGGTTAACTATTACCTTTAAAAATGATTTTAATACTTTAAATATAAGCGGCTTATTTTTTATTAATAACTTAGTGAAAATTATCACGAGAATAATATGAAACTTTATAAACCTATTTTGGCTCTAAGCCTTTTAATAGGCGATTACGGTGTTTCTGGTTGCGACATTCACACTCAGCAGGATTTTGAAGAAATTTGCCTGTCTGGTGGGCACACCCAAGCCAGTTGCGACTGTATTTACCAACGGCTTGAACAAGTGTATTCGCATAAGCTTATGCAACGTCTAGAACATGTCAGTTTGCAAAGTCCTGCTCTCCCACAGGACTTTGCCCCTACTTTCTTTAACGTGATGCGGCGGTGCGATAAAGAAGACATGGGCTAAGCGTTTGGCTTAGCTCCCTTATCTCTGTGTCGCAATAGTGGATGACTTTAAATCAGCGCAAAAAATTAAAGTTCTGTTGTGGCACAGGGGCCTTGGGGAATGTGTTCGTTCCAAATAAATTAAGATTAAAAAATTACAGTGAACTCATATTTCCATAACCTATAGATTTTTAATAAATTATATTTCATTATTCATTCTACATTTAACCAAGACGAACTATTACAATAGTCTAGAACAAAAAATTAAATTTATAACACACTATTCTATTTATTGCATAAGCTGCTTTTCTTCCCAATCCTTATAACTGATATTAGGCTGCCCCAAGAGCTTCCAAGTAGATGGCCCTGATGTTGGACGGCCAAATAACATGGCGGCAGGTGTCGAAGTACTTGTAAAAGATACATCTTGAGTAAATTCAATTTTATCATCAACTACTCGGATCATACCTTTATCTATCAAAGACTGACGTTGATTTATTATGAAATTATGTTGAGATGAAGTCTGCTGTTCTTTACCAATAGAACCTTGTCTCACATAAAAAACTCCCTCTTTTATATAAGCTTTTCCATCTACTTTTTTATCACGGCTTAAAATAAAAAATTCTGCTTCTATTGCTTCATCTATAGTAGGGGCGAATTGAGTATTTGATTGGCTTGGGATTTTTACAACTGGTGTAAGTATATTGACTCCTAATGCAGGCAAAACAAAACTTAGGTTATCTAAAAATGTATCCATATCGGAAATATCAGCATCTGATAACTTTCCTGCATAGTTTTTTATTTCTTGTTTGTTTTCAATCTCATAAAGAGTATTCTCTTTAATAAATTTATAGGTTTGGTACTCTAAATATGCACAATGAGTTTTAGTTAAGGTCGTATCCTTACATTGAACTAAAATAACAGTATCCCAAAAGTCTTTATTATAATCATGGTGTTGCATTCGTTGTATTCCATTAACGGTTTCTCCAACATACACATTGTATCTACCCTCTAGTTCTTGGGATTTACTAATAAGAAAGTAAATACCTGAACCATGAGCATCTTCTTTTTCAATTAACTGTTTCAAGCTTGCTCTAGGTGCTGCATAGACATAACCTGTCCAATTCATTAGTTCTGCTCTCACAATACCGTTATGCTGTCCATCTACATAAAACAAACGAATTTGGCGTCCACGTTTTTGCATTGCGTACCTTTTAAATTAGTTAAATATAGTAAATTACATCATTTTTAGTAAACAAATCCATAAATTTATATTAATCAATAATTTAAAAATGTTTCTTTTCTTTTTAAGGTAAATTATTTTTTGTTCATTCCAACTTATTTAAACCTTATCTCTTTATCTCTTTATCTCTTATATCTAAAAAAATTTAAATATTTTTTATATAACAAATACAACAACTTAAATTTTTAAAAAGAGGAAAAAGCGATAAACCTCTGCAATAATACTTTACAGTAGGGTTCTACTATATTGAAAAAGCATAACCAGATGTATATAATTCAAATACACCACACAATAGTAGGAACCTACTACACAAGGAGAACAGTATGAAAAACCACACCGCCTCAAGCTTAAAGCTCGATAAATTCTCACTTATGCTCTTTATGAAGCTTATTCTAATGACATTTAGCTTACAATCCTCTATGAATTATGCTTTTGAAGTAAATATGGGGATAGTTGAATTAAAGCATTCATTTTCAATGAGCGTTAATCTGGATAAGGGAGAGTAATCTCCCAATGAGGTTCTATATGTTTGAATCAATAAAATTAAATGATGTAGCAGAAATTAGATTAGGTTTACCATTTAAGAAAGCAATAAATGATGCTGGAGATCAAGGCACATGCTATCTTATTCAAACTAAAGATATAAGTCCTGATGAAGCTATTGATTTTCAGAATCTTCCTAAGGTTATACCAGAAACTAACCCAGTTCAGCACTTTTTATCAAAAGATGACATTTTGTTAAGATTACGTGGCCCTATTTTTTCAGCCGCTATTATTGATAAAAATATAGACTTCCCTATTATTACTAATAATCAGGTGGCAGTCATTCGGTGTAATGAACAGAAGATTGATCCCTATTATTTACATTGGTTTCTCAATTCTCCAGAAGGTCAGAACATACTAAATCAATTTAGTGAAGGTTCTAATATTAGTAAGATAAATCTTAAAAATGTATCTAGCCTTGAGTGGAAAATCCCCCCAATTGAGCAGCAATTAAATATTAGTAATATTCAAAAAAATTGGTCAACTCAAAGAAAGATCTATAAAAGATTAATCGAAATTAATGACTTATTTTTTAATGAATTATGCAAAAAGATTAATTATGGAGAGTTGAATGATTACAGCAAATGATTTAAACCAATATATATTCCATAAAGATTTATCAGAAAACCTAGATCTCGTAAGGGGAATTATTACATTTGATGATTATAAACCTATATTTTTAGTAATGCTTTTTTTCCGCCTTATTAAAACTATCAAAATGGAAAATAATTCAGATTATAAAATAAAAATAATAGCTGAAGAAGATAATAGTGTTTATTTTGATAAACAAAAAATTATTCTTCCAAAAGAATCTGATTTTGATTACTTATTATCCAAAAGCCATCTAAATAATAATAGTAGTCGCTTTGAAGAAGCTATATATCAGTTTATTTCTAAAAACCATACTCTATTCAAAAATAACAATTTTGGCTTATCTAATAATAAAACTAAATACTTGGAAATAAAAGAAAGTGATTTACTATTTAGAAAACTATTTAATATAGTTGAAAAAATTAATAGCAAACTTAGAAAAGATAAAGTTTCCATTGAAGCTGGTAAAATTTTTGAATCCTATATAAGTTATTTTTCACTAATTGATAGTAGAAATTCTGGTCAATCCTACACTCAAAGCTCATTAAATGAGTTACTAGTAAAATTAATACCCCCAAAAAAATCACAAACAATATATGACCCTGCATGTGGTACAGGATCCTTACTATTAAGCTTTAATAATTATTTTATAGAAAATCATAGAGATGAAGATAATTGCCTATTATTTGGCCAAGAAATAAATGCTAGAACACATGCAATTGCAATTTTAAATATGATTTTGCATGACAATTTATCTCATACACTTGAATTAGGTAATACACTTTTAGACCCTAAATTCATCGATCAAAATAGTAATTTAATACAATTTGATATTGCTATATCAAATCCACCATTTACGTTAAATAACTGGGGGTATGATGAATTAATAAATGATAAATTTAAACGTTTTACATTTGGAATGCCGCCCAAATCTAAAGGTGATTTTGCTTTTATCCTACATATGATTAATTCAATTAATGATAATGGACGTATGGCAATTATAGTTCCTAATGGAGTTTTATTCAGAAGTGGATCTGAAGCTGAAATTCGAAAAAATCTAATTAAAAAAAATCTAATTGATGCAGTCATTGGACTACCTGAAAAACTTATTTTCGGTACAACTATCCCTATTGTTGTATTAATATTGAAAAAAAATAAGAATCATAACAATATAAAGTTTATTGATGCTTCTAAAAAATTTGTATTTGACAAGAATTTAAATTCTTTAAGTAAAGAAAATATTGATGAAATTGTAACTTCTTATAAGCAGGATAATATTATAGATGATTTTGTTTATACTGCCGATATAAATGAGATTCGTGACAATGAATATAACTTAAACATTTCAAGATATATTAAGCATAAAAAAATAAATATTAAAGTTAATTTAGATGCAATTCAAGAAGAGCATCATAATCTAAAAAAAGAATTGCATATCCTTGAAAATGAAATGCAAAGTTATTTAAATGAATGGAGATTAAAGGATAAATAGTTATAAGTTTTAACTATCGCCATTCACAATGATCAAAAAAATAGGCTTGGGAAAATGTAAAAAGACTATGTCTATCAAAATCCTGTCAATAAAAAGCCACTTGCGATAAGTGGCTTATTTATTTAAAATTATTTTGGTAGAAATGGCGCATACCAAACTAATTATTATATTTGATGAAATAAAATTTATATTAATAAGCGATACAGACTAGGATAAAATCATTAGTTCTTACTGTCCTATCCTCTATCTTCACCCTATCCAAATTTTAAATAGAATGAAAATCTTACTTAATTTCAACAGATTCAATCACACCTTCTTTTATCAATCCAACATCAGTAAACATCATCCCGAGGGTCAGACTCGAACCGACATGTCATCTCATTGTTTTTAGATAATTATTATTATCCCTTATCTATAATGGATGTCTTCATGGATGTATGAGAAGAAAAGTTGAATTGTTTGAATAAATATAGATCAAACAATACTTTCAACTGTATTTTCTTCTAATTGGGCTAACTCCTCTGCCAACTGCTCAGCTTGCTCCAAAACTGTTTCAGTAGCTAATAAAGCCATATCAGGGGGATAACCATATTTCTTAAGTAATCGTTTAACGATGACTCGTAATTTAGCTCGTGCAGATTCTTTGATTGTCCAATCCAAGGTAACACTTTTACGAATTGATGCTGTTAGTACAACGGCGAGTTCACGCAGAATTTCTTTCTGCATAAGCTCTTTCGCACTTTCATTCTCAGCAACAGCAGAATAGAAAGCATATTCATATTCAGTTAGCTTTAATTCTTCTGCAAGTTTGTCAGACTCCTGAATTGCTTTAGCCAACTTGATCAGCTCATCAATTACTTCTGCCGCAGTAAGAACTTTATTTTGGTAACTCTTAATAGACGAGTTAAGCATATCTATAAGTTTCTTACCTTGGGTAATACTACGTTGCCCGCGCATTTTGATTTCATCATTCAAGAGCTTTTTCAAAGTTTCTAAAGCAATATTCTTATGCTGATAGTCTTTCATCTCTTGCATGAACTCATCAGAAAGAATTGAAATGTCGGGCTTTTGAATACCTGCGGCATCAAAAATATCTACGACTTTCTCTGTTACCAATGCCTCATCAATAGTCTGCTTAACTTTAGCTTCTAATTGAGCATTACTTAGTCCAGAAATTGATCCCGACCCATCACCAAATTTAGTTAAGCGTGCCTTTACTGCCTGAAAGAAAGCCACTACATGCGCTGATTCCATTGCTGTTGGGTGGGGTGTTGCTAAACCAAAAGCTTGAGACATAGCCGTTACTGCATTGAGAAATCTGTTTTTCCCCTGCCCTTGATCTACACCTAAAATATGATCTTCAGCTTCTAAAATGATATTTAGCTTTTGTGAAGTATTTGCTGTGAAGTACTCTCGATAATCATAACCATGCATAATGCCATCTATGACTTCGAGTTTTTCTTGCAAGATTGTTGCTGCTTCATCTTGTATAAGTGCAGGATCACCTTTACCACCTGCTTCAGAATAAAAGGACAAGGCTTCTTTCAGATCAGAAGCAATACCTAAATAATCAACGACCAATCCACCAATCTTATCCTTATGAACTCGGTTTACTCGTGCAATAGCTTGCATGAGACTATGACCTTTCATTGGTTTGTCGATATAAAGTGTATGCATACTTGGCGCATCAAAACCAGTAAGCCACATATCTCTAACGATAACGAGTTTAAGCTTGTCGTCATCATCTTTCATTCGATTTGCTAATGTTTGGCGTTGCTGTTTAGTTGTATGATGCTTAGCAATGTCCTCTCCATCAGATGCAGATGCAGTCATAACAACTTTGATTACACCATCATTTAAATCGTCGCTGTGCCACTCAGGCTTAATTTTGACAATCTCGTTGTAGAGTTCTACTGCGATACGGCGTGACATACTGACAATCATGCCTTTACCTTGAGTAGCATTTGCAATTAGACGCTGTTCAAAATGCTCAACTATATCTTTCGCAATAGCCTTGATGCGATCTTTGCTGCCAATTAATCCCTCTACTCTCGCCCACTTTGCACGCTCTTTCTGAGTCTGGTTTAGATCGTCTTCACTGAACTGTTCATCAAATTGCTGGATTAACTCTTTGCCTTCATCACTGATTGTAATTTTAGCTAAACGGCTCTCATAGAAGATTCGAACAGTTGCGCCATCTTCTACTGCCTGAGAGATGTCATAAATGTCTACATAGTTACCAAAAACAGCAGGTGTATTTACATCTGTTTTCTCAATTGGTGTGCCTGTAAATCCAAGATAGGTTGCTTTAGGGAGAGCATCACGCATGTATTTAGCAAAACCATACACAGTACGTTTACCAATAACTTTGCCATCACTATCTTTAACATCGACTTCTTTTGCATTGAAACCATACTGAGAGCGATGTGCCTCATCAGCGATAACAACAATGTTTGTCCGATCCGATAGTTCCTCGTAAACACTGCCACCATCTTCTGGTTGGAACTTTTGAATGGTGGTAAAGATCACTCCACCAGAACCAACTTTGAGTAATCCTTTAAGCTCTTCTCGTGATTCAGCTTGTTTTGGTGTTTGTCTGAGCAGTTGGCTTGATGCTGCAAATGTCCCAAATAGTTGATCATCTAAATCATTACGATCAGTAATGACTACGATTGTTGGATTATCTAGGGCAAGAACTACTTTCCCAGTGTAGAAAACCATAGATAAAGATTTACCAGAACCCTGAGTATGCCAAACTACACCTGCTTTTCTATCACCTACAGCTTGTTGCTGCACTAGCTCTAATTTACTTCTTCCTTGCTGCTGCAATGCAATTTCTGCTGATTTAGACTCTGTATTTACAGCAGAGGCTCTGATGGTAGATAGTACAGCGGCATTCACTGCATAGTATTGATGGTAAGCAGCCATCTTCTTAATTGTTTTAATTGTAATTAAGCCATTTGCATCTTCTTGTTTACTAGACTCAAATACGATGAAGTGTCGGATCATATCTAGCAATGTAACTGGATTGAGCAATCCTTGAATTAAAACCTCAAGCTGTGCCTGTGTCTTCTTTGCCTTAGTTTGACCATTTGTAGTCTTCCATGCCATGTATCGACTTAGATCTGCAGAAATAGTCCCTGCTTTCGCCTCTAAGCCATCGGAAATGATATTGAAAGCGTTATATGTAAATAGGGATTGAATCTGGCTTTTATAAGTCTGTATTTGCTTATAAGCTCCTTCAACCGTAGCATTATCATTAGTTGCATTTTTAAGCTCAATTACCACTAATGGCAAACCATTTACATAAATGATCATGTCTGGACGACGAGTCCAACGGTCCTCTCTAATTGTAATTTGATTTACAACATGGAATTCATTATTCATCGGATTATTAAAATCAATAAGCCATGCAAGCTCACCTTGAGTATTACCCTCTTTGGTAATCTCAATATTAATTCCTTCTGTTAATAAACGATGAAAATTCTGATTATTAGAAAGTAAATCTGGGGATTGAATATTAGTAATTCTTTTTAATGCTTCAATACATTTTTCATCACTTATCCTGGGATTCAAGCGTTGCAATGCTTCTAGCACTTTAGACTCTAAAATGACTTGCTTATAACTTCTTAGAGGATTATTAGCTTTAGATTCAATATCAGGACCATATAAATAGCTATAACCTAAAGCCTCAAGTTGTTTTATTGCCATCAGCTCTATGTCTGATTCAATCATTTTAGACATACTTCCCCAGTATATTCTTATAAAGTCATATGCTTACATTATCACAATGTGGTTCCGAATTCAGCCTAATAAGACTTAAGGGTGATTGGTTTTCATTTGCACTTATTAAATGCTGTTCTATATAAATCCATGAAACCATTTTCTGAGGCACTGTGGCATAAACTGTCACCTGAGAAAAAGCTATGTAAACATTATCATGGCTATAACTTTATTCCTAACTTAAGAGCTTTTGAGCAAGCTATCTAAATTTAAGGACTATTCATATGTTAATAGTCCTTAAATTTAATCTTTATTTATTCAGAGAGTCATTTTTCAAGTGGCACGACGATCTTATTAATTTTCCAACTTAAACCATCACGAACCATCATTACTTTGACTTCTTTAGCTTTATCCTGATCTTTAACTACGACCTCAAAATCGTTCATTGATGTATAGCGTGAAATATACTCTGGTTTTGTCTTTTCTTTAGCTTCCGACACTTGATGTTCATCTGAACTATTCGATGTACTTTTTAGGTCTTTGCCTTGTAGCATCAAAGTCATTCCCTCTGGTGTAATAAAAGCATCAATCATTTTATCAACCATTGTTGATGCCATCATCGCTCCTAAAGCTTCCCAACCATCAGCTTTTTTAGATGCCATTTCTTTGAACATATAAGCATTCATTTGATCTTTAAAACTCTGGCGAACACTTGGATAGTCAATGTACTTTGATATCTTTTCACTATCTCCTGCTTGTGCAGCATTCTTAATGCTATTGATGGCAAGATAAGGCGAAGCATATAAGTATCCAAGAATCAAAATGCTTAATCCAAAGATTACCCCTAAAACTTTTTTATTCATGATTAACTCGCTAATTATAAAATGGCGAGGTAAAAAGTAACCTCACCTTAAAGTTATTCAGCATCTACTTTTTTATATTCTACCCGAACTTCACCACTCATCAGTTTAGGAAGTAAAGTATCTCGTATTTTTTCGAGTGTTTGGATTTGCTTTGTATTCGTATAAATTTTACTAAACCATGGTTTAGCTAATTTATTAAACTCAGCTATTCTTTCTAAAGGCGGAATTTGAACCGCGGTGCCTAAAGCGAGATTCCTATTCAAACCAGGAACAGCAGAATCACTATTCATGTTAGCAAAGTCCGATGATTTGAGTAAGTAGTATTCAAAAAGCAAGTTACTTTCAGGAATTTTCGTTTTGATAAAATAGCTTGTATCAATAGGATAAAAGCTATCTTCCATAAAGTAAACTTTACCCAGTGTCCCTTTACGACCTATCACGATACCCGGTCCTTCCACCAGATATTCATTATGAAATCCAACAACTCCACTAGAAGCAACAACAGGATAACCCGAACCCGAACGATTCTCTTGCTTCAATGCTTTGCCATACTTTAGGTCAATTAGGTGCTCTAAAGTTCCTAATTTCCAATCCTCTTTTACTTCCTCAATAAACCATTGGCGAAACAGTGTTTCAGCCATCTCTTCTAAAGTTTTGTTCTGACGAAGGAGTAAGTTAATCTTGTCATCGAGTGATAAAAGAACAGAGGCTATGACTTTTTGTTCAGCTAAACATGGTACAGGAACAAGAATTTTCTTTAAAACAGATGCTTTTATACCAAATACAGTTGTACCCGAAGCACGCGCATCTAACTCATATTGACCATATTCAGATTGAAACCAATACTTTAAGAATCTATTATCCAATCTATCCTTATAGCCTCTTAAAGTGATGATCCTTTGAGCAAGTGCAACATTTTTATCTTTGATCAAAGCAACCTCTCCCAAGGGAGCTTCTGTTGTCAAAACAATATCATCAATTTCAGGATAGCCACGGGTCATCCAATTCTCATAATCTTCTAAAGCTATAAACTCATTAGCATCTAGTAGACGACCATCTTTTACGATCTTTGCTGTAATCAATGGAATGCCATGAGTGGTTTTACTAGGAGTTTTCCCTCTGTAATCAATAAAGTATTCTATAACTTCATCTAAAGGTCTTAGCTCCCAATTCATACAATCACCTTCAGTAAGTTATCAACAATAGCTTTATTGAGCTTTGCCTCCTCAGCAAGCTGTGCTTCAAACTCAGCCTTAAGGGTTATAAAGCGTTCTTTAAAGTCGAACTCATCTTCATCATCAGCTAAACCAACATAACGACCTGGTGTAAGCACATAATCAAGTTCAGCTACTTTCTCTAGGGGCACAGAAGCACAGAAGCCCGCTACATCTTCATACTCACCACCTTTGTTTCGCCAGTTATGGTATGTATCAGTGATCAGCTTGATGTCGTCATCAGAGAGGACTTTGGATCTGCGGTTAATCAAGTGACCTAGGTTACGAGCATCAATGAATAGGATCTCTTTACTACGATCTTGATACTGGGTTGAACCTACACGATCACGACGCATAAACCACAAAGCAGCAGGAATCTGAGTGTTCAGGAATAGTTTTGCAGGTAGATTAACAATACAGTCAATCACATTAGCTTCATTCACTAGAGCCTTACGAATTTCACCCTCACCACTAGTCTTAGAAGTTAATGCACCTTTCGAAAGAACTACACCTGCCTGACCCTTCGGTGACATGTGGTAAAGGAAATGCTGCATCCATGCAAAGTTAGCATTACCCGCAGGCGGTGTACCTAAAGACCAGCGAGCATCACCAATTAATTGTTCACCACTCCAATCTGAAACGTTAAATGGTGGATTGGCAATAATATAATCTGCTTTTAAATCTTTATGTGCATCATTGAGGAATGAACCCTCAGTATTCCATTTCACATGCTCGGAGTTAATACCGCGAATTGCCAAGTTCATCTTAGCCAATCGCCATGTAGTCTGATTACTCTCTTGTCCATAAATAGAGATGTCATCAATTAAACCTTGATGTGACTCAACAAACTTCTCTGATTGAACAAACATCCCCCCCGAACCACAACATGGATCAAAAACACGTCCTTTATATGGCTCTAGCATTTCCACCAAGAGACTTACAATAGATTTAGGCGTATAGAACTGCCCGCCCTGTTTACCTTCAGCTAAGGCGAACTCTCCAAGGAAGTATTCAAATACATGCCCTAACACGTCGGCAGAGCGAGATTTTGCATCGCCTAGTGCAATGTTACCTATTAAGTCAATCAACTCACCTAAGCTCGTAGGATCGAGATTCTGGCGTGCATAAACTTTAGGAAGTACTCCTTTAAGCTGAGGGTTCTCATTCTCAATAGCTTCCATTGCAGCATCAACAATAACTCCAATAGATGGTTGCTTAGCTTGTTCTAATAGATAAGACCATCGGGCTGTCTCAGGAACAAAGAAAACGTTATACGCCGTGTATTCATCACGATCTTCTGGATCAGCCCCATTAAACTCACCTTCACCCGAAACCAGCAAATTATAGTGAGCTTCAAATGAATCAGAGATGTACTTAAGGAAAATTAAACCAAGAACAATATGCTTGTACTCAGCAGCATCAATATTCTTCCGAAGCTTATCTGCCGCTTTCCATAAAACCACCTCTAAAGGTTCTTGTTTCGTTTGTTTAGGAGTGCGAGCCATCAATGATCCTTAATACAACAGACTTACTAATTGGGTGGGAATACTAACAAATGTGAGAAGCTGTGTAAGTAGTTACTTAAATTACCTATCGTATATTTCAAATATTCCAAATTTTCGATAGAACTTAAAAGAAGATGGAGCAGTCCTGTATTATTCTGCAATACTGTTACTTCGAGCTTTTCTATTTGTTGAAGGTTTAGGTAAAGTTAATATAACAGCATAAAAAAAGCCTTAACTACTGATAGTTAAGGCTTTTGGTCTTATATAACATCATACTGAGTTATATAAATTTTAGTATTTGGTGGAGATGGCGGGAGTTGAACCCGCGTCCGCCAGCATTACGCTCGAGAATACTACATGCTTAGATATCGTCTATTGTTTTAACACCTTGTGACCCGACGAACAGGGTACAAGTTGCGATCCTCTAAGTTTGGTATAAAGCCCCGAGGCTTGACTCTATACGGACTTGTGTGCGTGCGCTACGGTCGGGTTCCTAAACCACAAGTATTCTAGGAAGCGGACAAACTGCCCTTAGGCAGCTAGAGCGTAAGTTTCGTCGTTTGCGACTAAAATATGCAAATTTGATTTACGAGAGAAAATGCGCTCTCGGCATGCATCTATGAGTTTCATCACCAGCGTCGAAGCCAATAACATCCCCATGAATGTATGAGCATCATAGCATAACTAAAATAAAATACTGTGCATTTTATCAACAGTCCGCTACTGATAAACATATTTACATAATGGAGAGCCTTTTATTTTTTTCAAGGGTTACATAAAAAAGCTGCCAAAAAAGACAGCTTTTTTTAAAGTGTGGTCTATAAAGCACCATTGCCTAACACAATACCTTCACGGCGTGGGTCTACCCCACCTGCGTATTTACTTTGATTATTAATGTTTACTTTCATAATCGTTGAAATACCGCTGGTTTGCGCAGTGTTGGCAACGCCATGCCCTTTTGCTTTTAAGCCTTCAATCAAATCAAGCAAAGAAAGCTGCACATTCGAGCTATCTACATTGGTGTTTTTGCTATTGGTCGCGCCAAAGTTTACAAGCGAGGTGGCTTGCTGTGCGTTTAAGTTCCAGTCCAGCGCCCCTACCAAAGTTTTAACCACATATTGAATGATGGTACCGCCACCTGGTGAACCTGTTGCCATATAAAACTCATCTGGCGTGGTGCCTTTAAACACTAAGGTTGGCGCCATGGTACTTCGTGGGCGTTTGCCCCCTTCTACGCGGTTGGCAACCAGTGCCCCAGTGCTATCAAGCGGGTTGGCGCTAAAGTCAGTTAACTGGTTCGACAGCAAGAAACCATCCACCATGTGGAATGAACCCATGCTCGATTCAACAGTCGAAGTCATTGAAACCACATTGCCATAGGCATCTACAATCGTGAACTGAGTTGTTCCGTGTTCAACAGTCGTGTCGACACCCGAAGCTGGGTTGAAATTACCTGCTGACGCAACGCCCATACTTTGGTTCGGGTTAATCAGTGCTGCACGTTGTTTTAAGTAATTTTTATCAATAAAGCTTGCAATGCCCTGTGCTGGTAAAGCGACAAAATCAGTGTCTGCTACATATTTGTCACGGTCAGCGTAGGCCAAACGTTCTGCCTCAGACACTAAATGCACACCCATCACATCTGGCACACCGCCTTCATTTTCAGGGTTTTTAGGTGGATACAGCGACATATCAAAGTTTTCTAAAATACCCAGCGTTTGAGCAACTGCAATCCCTCCCGAAGATGGAGGCGGCATGGTACAGACATAGTAACGGTCACGGTACGTCGTACAAATCGGGTCGCGTTTTTTAACCTGATAGTTCGATAAATCCTGCAAGGTCATTAAACTTGGGGTAATTGGAGTTTTTGCTGGGTCATCCCCCATCGTCTGGGCTGCTTTTGCCACAATCGCTTGAGCAATTGGTCCCGTGTGCAGCGCATTTGCGCCTTGCGTGGCAAGTGCTTCTAGGGTTTTTGCATAGGCTTTATTAGTCATAGTCTCACCCACTTTACGAGGTGAACCATCTGGGTAGAAATAGGTTGCCATTGCATTTGCATCAAGCGCTAAGCTGTTTGCATTGATTGCAATTGCATCTGCCAAACGCCCCGGAATACGGAAACCGTTGTCAGCCAAACCAATCGCTTCGCCAAAAAGCTGGTTCCACTTAAGCTTGCCATGTTCTTGTTGTGCTTGTTCAAGCAAACGCATCACACCCGGCACACCAATCGAGCGACCACTACGACGCGCACTTGGTACAGGTGCTGGTGAATTTGGATCATATATATCTTGGCGAATTAAATAATATTCATTGGCTGCGGCTGGTGCAGTTTCACGGCCATCATACGCCGTGACTTTTTTGGTTTTGGCGTCGTAATACATCATAAAACCACTACCCGCAATCGTGCTCGACTGTGGTTCAACCAGACCCAGCACCGCTTGTACCGCAACGGCGGCATCGACTGCACTACCGCCTGCTCTTAAAACATCACAGCCCGCTTTTACTGCAAGTGGCGTGTTTGCCACCACCATATATTTATCTGCGTATTTAACGGTGTTACCGAGTCTATAACCCGATGCACCCTCAGGCGCGGCTGGGTCACCATTTTGATTTGAACCGACCACCACGCTTGAACCGTCTTGTGCCAGTTTGCTACAACTGGTGGGGTCATTATCTACAATTAAATTGGGTGGGGTTGTATTTGAATCATCCTTGGGCTGATCTGACGAGGAGTCATCTCCACATCCTTGTAATAAACCAACTGCTAATAAACTACTGAACAAAAATGAATATCTTTTATTCACGTGATAACTCCAATATATACGCCTGCCTATCCATGCAATTGCTATGCAAGCTTCTTTGTTTTCAGGTATTAAGTTTTTTTAATCTTTGATAAAAATAAGGTTTTATAATATTGAATGTTTCAGGGCGATTTATCCTGTGCCCTATCTTGTGCCTCCTTGCTTGATATCACACTCTTTTATAACTGATTTGCCCGATTCTGGCATGCTTTATTTCGCTAAATACAGGCAAAATCTGCCATTTGCAGATGCAGTTTATTTTTTAAAAGACCTAAAAAAAGCACCTCCGAAGAGATGCTTTTGATGTTTAGTGAGAAGGCATTCCGCCAACGTCCCCTTTGGGTTTTGGACACAGCCAAATGACCAGCCCCGCAAAGACAAACACCATCGCAAACAGTAAAAATACATGGTTTGCCGACATGGTAATGGCTTCTTTATCGACGAGGTTTGAAATGATTCCTAATGTTGAATCAGCCGAAAAACCATTTTGCACAAGGTTATTTTGAACTTCAGCAGTGTTCAGGTTGGACACCATTTCACTACGCGCAACTTTGGCGTGGTCGTCCCACACCGTAACTGCAATTGAAGCACCAATCGCCCCTGCCATGGTTCTTAAAAAGTTCATGAGGCCCGCGGCAGATGCAATTTCTTGCTGCAACACCGAACCCAGTGCAATGTTCGACAATGGAATAAAGAAGAACGGTACGGCAAAGCCTTGCAAGATTTGCGGCCAAGCCAGTGCCATAAAGTCGGCATCTGTGGTCCAGAACGCCCGCATTAAGGTCACAGCACCCAGCAAAATCAGGCCAAAGCTTGCAAGCGCACGTGGGTCATGTTTGGTCGAAAGCTTTGCCACAATCGGTGACATAGTCAAACTACCAAAGCCCATGGTTGCAGTTAAATAGCCGGCCCACGTGGCGGTGTAGGAAAGGTTCATTTGCAGCCACTGCGGAATCAGTACAATACTGCCAAAGAAGGCTCCAAAACCGAGTGACAAGGCCAGTACCGAAATCGCAAAGCCCCTATGCCTGAACACCTTCACATCCACCACGGGGTGCTTGTCGGTCAGCTCCCATATGAGGAACACCACAAACCCAATGGCGGCAGTTAAAGCGAGTACCACAATGCTGGTGCTGTTAAACCAGTCGCGTTCATGCCCTAAATCGAGCATGAGCTGTAGCGCACCAATCCAGAGTATTAACAGACCTAAACCGACGGTGTCGATTCTTAAAGAAATCGTTTCTGTTTCGGCTGGTTTGAGCAAACGGATTGCCGCTAAAACACAAATAATGCCGACCGGAATGTTAATAAAGAAAATCCAGTGCCAAGACAGGTTGTCACTAATCAGACCACCCAAAATTGGTCCTAAAATTGGTCCAACCACTGTGGTCATTGCCCAGAGGCCCATCGCCTGCGCATGTTTTTCTTTAGGGAAAATACGCATGAGCAAAGTTTGGCTGAGTGGCATAAGTGGGCCACCGCATAGACCTTGTCCAATACGGAAAAACACCAGCATGCCTAACGAGTTTGCTAGGCCGCACAAAAAAGAAAAAATGGTAAAACCAATCAGGCCAAAAATAAAGACTCGGACGGTTCCAAAGCGGCCCGCAAGCCAACCCGTTAAAGGTACACAAATCGCTTCTGCAACTGCATAGGAGGTAACAACCCATGTGCCTTGTGTACTTGAAACAGCAAGGTTACCGGTAATGTGTGGTACAGATACGTTGGCAATGGTCGTATCGAGCACGACCATAAAATTCGACAAGGCAATAACAAACGCTGCCAGTAATAAACGGCCACCGCTTAGTTCGGCAAAAGGTGTTTGCGTTTTCATAAGCGTTTACTTCGCAGATAAGTCGACTTTTGCTTCCATCGACAAGCCAACACGCAGTGGGTGTTCAGCAAGTTCTTTCGGGTCAAGTGCAATACGCACTGGTAAGCGTTGAACCACTTTAATCCAGTTACCTGTTGCGTTTTGAGCCGGAATTAAGGCAAAGGCAGAGCCTGTACCACCAGAGAAGCCCATCACTTTGCCGTGATATTCAACGTCATCGCCATATAAATCTGAAGTAAGTGTGACGATTTGACCCGGACGGACTTTTTTCAACTGACTTTCTTTAAAGTTCGCATCTACATATAAATCGTTGAGCGGCACAATCATCATCATGCTGGTGCCGGGCGCAACACGTTGTCCGACTTGAATATTACGACGAGCCACTACGCCATCAACTGGCGCACGGATTACGGTACGGTCCAAATCAAGCTGAGCTTGTTCAACATGAGCTTGTGCAACTTGTACATCAGGTGTTGAAACTTCATTTACACCCTGAATTAAAGCTTCATTTGCAGCTAAGGTGCTTTCGGCAGCTTTACGGCTTGAAGATGCTTGCGCTAAACCTGCTTTTGCAAGCTCTAGCCCTGCTTTGGCTGTTTCAACTGCACTTTGTGCTTTAGTGAGTTCTTCTTTAGACACTGCACCAGACGCGGCAAGTTGCGCACGGCGATTCAGCTCTAAAGCAGCTCTGTCGTAGTCAGCCTGTGCTTGAGCAACTTGCGCTTTAGCACTGTTAATTTCGTCGGCACGCACCACAACTTGAGAGTTTAAAGAGCTACTGTTTGCCGCAGTTTGTTTGTATTGGCGTTTTGCTTTGGCGAGCTCTGCCTCAGCTTGAGCCAGTGCAATTTTGGCATCACGGTCATCAATACGAACCAGCACATCACCACGATGTACCGTTTGGGTGTCTTTTACCACAACCTGAGCGACCTGCCCGCTTACCATTGAGGTGATTTGAGCAGTTTCTGCACCGACATAGGCATTATCCGTACTCACGGAATGATTTAAAAATAATGCCCAGATTGCATATAAAATAGCGGCGATCAATAAAATCAGCGCAAAAAAACCAAGAAATTTTTTGCGCTTGTTTTGATTGTTGTCATCCGAGGCAGATGTTGTTGGCACTGTTTCTTGTACATTGCTTTGTGCATCAGTCATGGTATGTTCCTAAAGATGGGTTGGCTTTGCCATCAATCTCGCACTACATCCTGTTATAGATTTTTATTTTTCTATAAACAAGACATACCGCATTGTCAAAAGGAGCTAATTTTAACGCTAAAACCTCATGATATGAGAATAAAAAATTATAACTAATGCGTTCGTTCTAATTAAATTAATGTTTATCTCAAAGTTTTTATCAAATATTCTTTTTTTTAATTAATAAAAAAAGCGCACATGGCGCTTATAGAAGTAAAAAATAATGAATTAATAGGCGTATGAAGCA
This sequence comes from Acinetobacter sp. IK31, assembly GCF_035615195.1. NCBI lineage: Bacteria > Pseudomonadati > Pseudomonadota > Gammaproteobacteria > Moraxellales > Moraxellaceae > Acinetobacter > Acinetobacter sp. IK31. Next base: position 218,891 of record NZ_JANBOB010000032.1, read on the forward strand.
ATACCCGCAGCAATTGCTTTGCCTTCATCATTAACCATAGTCATGCGCATGGTACAGCCTTTACGACCTAAACGCAGAACTTCGGCACGTGCAATAAAATATTTACCACGCCCCGGCGCCAAATAATCTACACGCATGTCGACTGTTGCCAAGCGGGTTACCTGTTTAATGGTTTCAGTCAAAGTTTCCGGCGTTGAACGGCGATATAGATGTTCCATTGCCACAATACCGCCAATACTGTCGAGCAAAGTTGCCGCGACCCCACCATGCAAAACCTGAAAAGCCAAATTGCCAATCAGGTCGGGTTGCATTTCAACATAGCCTTCAATCTGCCCATCCACCACACGCATAATCATTCCACTATGCTTAAAAAATGGACAGCTATTAAATGCCTTACATAATTGGTTGAGAACCACATTTAGGTCGGTTTTTGCGCCTAATTGTATGTTGCCAGTCCAATTCTTCTTCTCTTCACTCATACGTTGCCTAAATTCAAAAGCATGATAAACACCCATAATTTTGTACAAATCCAACATTATGGGGCTACAATACAGCAGTCGGTTGACAGTAATGGAATATCCGCCAACCTAATCCTAGTGTAATACCGAACATCGAGATTGTTATGACTTATACGTTCAATCGTCCTGCATTTCCAGCCACTCGCATGCGTCGTATCCGTAAAAATGATCAGTTGCGTGCGATGGTTAGCGAAACACAGCTCACCACAAATCATTTGATTTATCCAGTATTTGTATTACCGGGACAAAATCAGACTCAAGATATTCCAAGTATGCCAAACATTCAGCGTTTGTCGGCAGATTTATTACTGAAAAAAGCTGAAAGACTTCTGGAATTGGGTGTATCAAAACTGGCTCTATTTCCAGTCACACCTCAAGAAGATAAAAGCCTAACCGCAGAAGCTGCATGGCATGAAGATGGTTTAGTCCAAACCACGTGCCGTTTACTAAAAAAAGAATTACCAGAAATGGTGTTAATTACTGATGGTGCGCTCGACCCGTACACCACGCATGGTCAAGATGGCATTATTGATGGCACTGGCTATGTGCTCAATGACGAGACTGTAGAATGCTTGATTAAACAAGCATTAAGTCATGCCGAAGCGGGTGCTGAAGTGATTGCACCAAGTGACATGATGGATGGTCGTATTGGCGCTATTCGTCAGGCTTTAGAAGCCAATGGTCACATCTACACCAACATCATGGCCTACTCTGCGAAATATGCGTCTAGCTTCTATGGTCCGTTCCGTGATGCTGTTGGCTCTGCATCCAACCTAAAAGGTGGTAATAAATATAACTACCAGATGGACTTTGCCAACCGTGCCGAAGCATTACATGAAATCGCGCTTGATATTCAAGAAGGCGCCGACATGGTGATTGTAAAACCGGGCATGCCATATCTGGATGTGGTACGTGAAGTGAAAGATACTTTTGGTGTTCCGACATTCATTTATCAAGTGAGTGGCGAATACGCGATGTTAGCGGGTGCAATTCAAAATGGCTGGTTATCAGAATCAGTGATTTTAGAATCACTCATGTGCTGCCGCCGTGCAGGTGCAGATGGGATCTGGACCTACTTTGCAGAAACTGCTGCTCAAAAACTCAAGGAAATGAACTAAGTTCGCAGAGAAAGGATAACACTGCATGCATATTGCAATCATTGGCGCGGGCATAAGTGGATTGATGTCTGCGCTAGAGTTGGTTGAACAAGGCTGTACCGTCAGCATTTTTGATCAACAACAAGCGGGACAAGCAGCCTCTTGGGCTGGTGGAGGAATTCTTTCTCCGATGTACCCTTGGCGCTATGTGCATGCAGTGAATCAAATTGCTCAATTTGGTAAAGCGTCTTATCAAGCATGGAATCAAAGACTCTCCCCTGTTACAGGTATTGATTTTGAAATTCATGACACAGGCATGTTGATTTTTGATGAGGAAGATTTTGACATCGGACTTTCCTACGCAAATCAACATCAAGAACCCATGCAACGCTGCGAATATTTACAGCGAGATGCCTTAGAGCAAGTCAATCCACATATTTCCGCTCAGTTTCAACAAGCCATTTATTTTCCTGAACTTTCTAATATTCGTAACCCGCGTGTATTACAATCACTCATTGTCTATTTAAAAAAACATCCAAATGTTGAGTTTTTTGAACACTCTGCTGTCAAAAAACTAATTCAATATGGCGATGTTATACAAGCCTTACAAACCGAAGATGGTCGCAAACATACAGCAGATCATTTTGTAATAACTTCGGGTGCTTGGAGCCATTACTGGAACTCACAATTACAACTCGAAATTCCAGTCGAACCTGTTCAAGGACAAATGTTATTATTTAAAACCCCAGCGAACTGGTTACCCACCATGTGTATGAATCGGGTGATGTATTTGATTCCCCGTATGGACGGTCATATCGTGTGTGGTTCTAGCATGGCACATCGTGGTTTTGACACCGCTACCGATGAAACCACCCAGCACAATATTTTAGAAGCGTGTCTGGACATGGTTCCTGAACTGGCAGATTTCCCGATCGTACAGCGCTGGGCAGGTCTCAGACCAAGTTCACCAAATGGTGTTCCATACATTGGCAAAATGCCTGAAATGGACAACCTATGGGCAAACTTTGGTCACTTTAGAAATGGGTTATGCATGGGCGCAGGCTCTGCACAATTGCTTCGTCAGCTTATGCTGGATCAACCAACTTTAGTTGATGCAAAAGCATATTCCCCAGAGCGTTTGAAAATCACTTCAACAGCATAACTTGAATAAAGTGTGTACCCTAAAAACATCATATAAAATCAATTATCTAAGGTACGTGTGCTAAAAGTCACTCACAGCCTGCCCACACTTCAAATAGATATTGTTTTTGCAATTAATTCACTATCTTCTCTGCCATACGCTGTGCCTGTTTTCCATAAAACCAATAGGTAATTAAATAAAGTGGGATCGCTAACATTAAAAGCATAATGAGCATAATGCTTAAAAACTGAGGCTGTTTCAGGTAAAGCATAAAGTTTTGCAAAATCTCTGGGTCTTTTCTTGCAAATAAAAACAAGCCAAATAAAACACCACACAAGTTATAGCCCCAAAAAATCAGGGTAAAACCTAAAGTAAATTTCTTTTTTTCTTGTACAGTCGGTGCACGGCGTTCTTTCTTTAAAAATTTAAACAGGACAAAAATCATTGCACCTAAATATGGAACGGCTGTTAAAATACCACCTACACTCGCTGGTAATAGTGCTGCAACTACACCTACAATTAAGGTGAGTCCTATACATAAAGCAAAAAACCAGAGAAAGTAAAAGCGTAATTTGGTCATCTTTTTGCCTAATTTATGGGTTCAAAAATTAATTATAAATTTTTTTCGATTTTTTTTCATTTTTCTGTCAACCAATTCTAATCTCTTGACGTTATATAGGGTAATAAGGTCGCAGCAACCGAATACTTCCTTTGCACGGCATCCGCAAAATTGTTTCGGTGACCTTTCATTACGACTCTTTCTTACCTTCGGATTTGGTTTTGTTAGCAGCCTAAACCCTTGATGAAGTTTTTGACCGACGATTCTCTCATCACTCGAATCGTCGGTTTTTATTTTCTGGTACTTTCATTTATTTTACGCTCTGCATACACAATAAGTCTTTCTTGGTGATAAGCGCTATGCGTATACTTTTTACACCATAAAAATATGATTTAAATAATATGAACAGCATTGCCTATTTTGAAATTCAGTCTTCAAACCCAGCCCGAGATGCAGAGTTTTATCATATTGTATTTGGCTGGCAATTTAAACTAGATGAAAATTTACCCATTGAATATTACCGTATAGAAACACCCTCAATTATGGGTGGTCTCTTAAAACGCCCTGCTCAAACTCCTCCAATGGAATATGGCACCAATGCATTTACCTGCTCCATTCAGGTCGAAAATTTTGATGAAGTTGCCGCAAAAATTTTAGCGCAAGGTGGCATTGTCGCAATGGATAAATTCGCCATTCCCGGTCGTGCTTGGCATGGTTACTTTGTCGATTTAGACCACAACGTTTTTGGTATTTTCCAAGTTGATGAAAATGCTGCTTAAAAATCTTATTTAACAAATTTATTTATTTTCTAATTTATAGCCACCGCCTTTTTATCGGTGGCTATTTACTATTTATTCTTCGGCAAAGCTAAAACTGGCTTCACAAGTAATTGGAAAATTAACCGAGTTGGCAATCATACATTCATGATGCGCCTCTTCATGCAATTTTGCTGCAAGCGTTTGGTCTGCACCTTTTTCTAAAACAATCTCAGGCCTTAAAATAATTTGGGTAAAGTGACCACGTTTAACTGGATCTGCATCTTCCATAAAGCCAAGTGCATGATCGACATAACTCAGCACATGAATATGATTGACTGCGCATAGGTGTAAATACCAAAGTTTATGACAAGCTGAAGCAGAAGCCACCAGTAAATCTTCTGGGTTCCATCTGGTCATATCACCTAAATAAGCTGGGTCTGATGAACCTTGAATGGTGATCTTTTGCGGATGTTGAATACTAAAGTCCCGTTTATATGAGCGATAAGATGAAGTTCCTGTTCCTGTGTTGCCTTCCCATTGTATTTTTACTTCGTACTCATGAATGGTCATTTTTGTCTCAAAGTTATTTATTTGAGTTGATATTAACAAAACAAAAATTGGAATAATAAAATTAATTTAGATTGAATTTGAGGCTTAAATATCGAACGCTTTAAAATGTCTTTATAAAATCTCCTGCTAATTTATGCTAACGTATCTGTGTTTATCTTGGCTTGATGTCTGTTTCTATGTCCGTACATTTTCTACATACTTCTGACTGGCATTTGGGGCAGTTTTTTTATAATCATTCACGACATTACGAACACCAACAATTTTTAAGGTGGTTGCTCACTCAAATTCAAGAAAAACAACCGCATGCCCTGCTCATTGCCGGCGATATTTTTGATGTGATTAATCCAGGCTCGCAAGCCCAAAAACAACTCTACCAATTTTTAGCAGATGCACATCGCCTTGCACCACACATGCAAACCCTCATGATTGCGGGTAATCATGACTCAGGCTACCGTATTGAACAAGTCGAGCCACTTTTAGAAAAATACAATGCAAAAACCGTGGGCGTGGTTCGCTGGAATGAAGATAAAACTCTAGATCTCGATCGTCTGCTTTTACCTATTTATAATCAAAATCAAGATATTGTGGCGTGGTGCCTTGCCCTACCTTTTTTACGCTCGGCTGAAATTACGGGCTTTAATGAACATACCACCAATAGCAAAAATGCGATTGCCTATTTACATGAGCAACTGATTGCTGAAGCTAAACGTCGTAAAACACCAGAGCAAGCGCTGATTTTGATGTCGCATGCGCATATGCAAGGTGGCGAAACTTCTGACTCTGAACGTCCAATTATTATTGGTAATGAAGAGGCGCTTTCAACGACTTTGTTTGAAGGTGCAATTGATTATGTGGCTTTAGGGCATTTGCATAAACCACAAAAAGTGGGTCAGCCGCACATTCGTTATAGCGGCTCACCTATTCCACTTTCTTTTAGTGAAATTAACTATAAACACCAAGTAGTTGAGGTCAAAATTGACCCTACTCAAGACACAGATAACCGTTTGCAATTTGAAGCTGTAGAAATTCCACGTTGTATTCAGTTACACCGTATTCGTGGTGAATTAAACGATGTGCTGCAACAACTCAAAGCTTTGCCAAACGGTGTTATTGAAAATATTGACCACCGTGAATATGTTGATATTGAATATTATAGTTTAACGCCGCCACAGCCTAATTTACGCCAACAGTTTGAAGCTGCATTGCCACCTGATCGCTACCGTTTAGTGCGTATTTCACGTCAATATGTGAGCCAAGATGCTTCGGACACCGGTACCAATCAGCAAATCGTACTTGAACCACCCACACCAGAAAAGCTCTTTCAAAATATATGGGAAAAACAAGGCTACAGCGCAGATGATGCAGTATTGAAAGATTTTCTGAGCCTAGTACAAGAAGCACAAAAACATCTTGAAAATGATTCAAGCCATTAAGGACATGTCATGAAAATTTTATCTATTCGTATAAAAAATCTGGCATCTCTTTCTGACGAGCACTTTATTGATTTTGAAAGCGCGCCTCTAGCTCACGCAGGCTTAATTGCCATTGTCGGGAAAACTGGTGCTGGTAAATCAACCATTTTAGATGCCATGTGCCTGGCCCTGTTTAATCGTGTCCCTCGCCTTAAAGACAGCGATGGCAAATTAAAAGATGTTGATGGTTCAGAGTTACTCACCAATTCGCCTTTAACTGTTTTACGCCGTGGTACGGGGCATGGTTTTGCTGAACTTTGCTTTATTGCACAAGATCAAAAACGCTATTTAGCACGCTGGGAAATCAAACGAGCACGTGAAAACCCAAGTGGTAAATTACAAAGCGTGCAACGCCACTTAAAATGCCTGACCGATGGTGTAGTGCTTGCTGACAAAGCCAAAGCAGTGGATGAAAAAGTTAAACAAATTACCCAGCTTTCATTTGAACAATTTACTCGTGCTGTGTTACTCGCCCAGTCAGAAGTCACGGCGTTTTTAAAAGCACGAGACAGCGAACGCGGTGAATTACTTGAGTACCTGACAAACTCGAGTATTTTCGCCAAAATCGGTGAGCTGGCTTTTCGTAAAACAGCAGATATTGCTAAACAGCGTAAACAGCTTGAAGAATTTTTAGGCCACATTGAAATTTTGTCTGATGAAGAGATTGCTTCCTTAACCGAGCAATATCAGCAAGCTGAACAAAATCATCAACAGTTAGAACAACAAAAAAATTTTTTAGACAAACAACAACAATGGTTTGAGCGTAAAGCCAAACTTGAAGTTGAAGTTCAAACCAAACAACAGCAATTTCAAAATCAGCAAAACCATCATCAACAACTTGCTGGTGAACGTGAGCAATTAAAACGGCTGGAAGTTTTCTCTGAAATACGCCCACAGGTCTTTCAGCAGACTCAAAATTTACAAACCCTACAACAACTTGAGCCGCAAATTCAGCAAGCTCAAATTAAGTTTAATGATTTGGTTCAAATTTTTGAAACTGGACAAAAACAATATCAATCAGCAGAACAAGAACTTAAGCAAACGCTAGACTTTGAGCAACAACATCAACAGGCATTAAATCAAGTTCGGCAGTCTATTCAAGAACGTTCATTTATTGCAGATGAATATAAAAAGTGCAAAGAAAAAAGAAATGCGCTAGAACAAAAACTAAATCCATTACAACAACAGCAAAACACAGTTCAACAACACATTGCACAGCTTCAACAAAGCCAAACTCATCTCCAACAGCAGCTTAACCAAACTCAGCAATACGCCGTATTAGATAAAGGCCTTTCAGCACATTTGCATCAACTTGGGCAATTTATTCAAAACTATGAAGTAATTGAACAACAGCTTGGAAACCCTACTCTTGCTCGTCAAAAGCTATTAGAAACTAAAAATGAACTTGAACACCTGACGGTTTCTGTGGGGACAGTTGAACAAATTGAGTCAAAACTTGAACAACAGCGTAAAGATAAAGAACAAAAACTTGCTCAAATTACTCAGCTAGATCTTATTCAACAGAAAATTAAAATTTATCATGAGCTATATGCTGAACTTCAACAATTTTCTGAAAAACATATACAAGCCTCAAATCAAGAACAGCAGCTTAAAACCGTTTGCCAATTGGCTGAGCAAGACTACCAAACAGCAAAAACAGAGCGAGAAAAATTACAGCGTATCTTGCAACAGCAACGTTTATTACATACAGAAAATATTGAACAGTTACGGGCCAATCTTAAAGAAGATGAAGCTTGTTTAGTCTGTGGAAGTACACATCATCCCTATCGTAGTGATGACAGCGCAGTTTCCAAGGCTTTGTTCGATCTGCAACAGCAGCAAGAACAGCAGGCTGTGGCGCTAGAGCAAACTCAATTTAATGCATGGCAAAGCCAACAACAAACACTCACTCAATGTCGTGCCGAGCTTGAACAAGTTCAAAAATATCTAGCTCAACTTAAAGCAAAACAGGCGAGTTTACAACAAGATCTTGTTCAACAAGTAAGCCTCAACCAATTGCACATTGAGCTTGATCAGGCTCCAGAACAAATCTTACAAACACTTAGCGAATTGAGATTAGCCGCACAAACTGCGATAAGTTCATTCGACTCAGAAAATGTGCGTTTAACCCAAGCGATTAAACAACAGAACCAGTTGGTTCAACATGTTCAGCGTAGTGAAAGCTTGCTCAATACTGCACAGCAATGGCAACAGCAAGTTCAGCATATTGTTCAGTGCCTATCTGAGTCTGAGCAGCGCGCATGGCAGCAGTCGAGTAGCCAAACGGCTAAGCAGACTTGGTCTATTCTTGATGCACGTGCTAAGCAACTTGAACAACAAGAACAGCTTTCACAGCGTTTTGAACAGCAACAACAAGAACTTAAAATGCTGACAGCTAACCTTGAGCAAATGACCAAACAAATTAATGAGATCGACCAAAATCTCAAAGAGATTACGCTCAAGGGTCAACAAAACAATGAAAAAGCAGTATCGCTTATTCAACAAATGACTGGCCTTTCAGACATTAAACCTTATGAATGGTTAATTGAGCACGATGCCAAACGCCAGCATCAACAAACTGCTTATCACGAAGCTAAACAACGTTTCGAACAAACCAGACAGCACTTTGAGCAGCAAAAACAAGCGCTAGATCAACTTAAACATCAACATCAACACACCGAGCAACATCAACAGCAGATTAATGCGCAAATTGAAGACTGGTTAAAAGCCCATGCTGATTTTCAAGCATCTGATCTTACGGCGCTCATACAGATTAATTCAGCCCAAGAGCAAGATATTCGTAACCGTCTTAATCAAGCAGAACGCCTATTAAGTGAAACCTATTCTGCACTCAAAACCATGCAAGAGCAGCTCACCGAACATTTGCAAACGCAACCTGATATTGAACATGAAAAACTTTTGGACCTTATTCAGGAAAATATTGCAAAGCTCAAAGCCCAACTCGAATTGCGTGACCAGCTTAAGCTTAAGCTCGAAGTACATCAGCAGAACTTAGCCAAACAACAGAAATACGCTCAGCAAATTCAAAATATTCAACAGGAAGAACATCGCTGGAGTAAAATTTCAGGTCTGATTGGCGATGCCAAAGGCAAAGAATTCCGTGACTATGCCCAGCAATATCATTTAGATATTTTAGTGGAACATGCTAACCAGCAACTGGCGATGCTCTCTCAACGCTATACATTAAAACGACTTGACCAATCTTTAAGTCTCGCCATTATCGACCACGATATGGACGGAGAAATGCGTTCTGTTTCATCTTTATCAGGCGGTGAATCCTTCTTAACTGCCCTCGCCTTATCTTTAGCCATTGCGAATATGGCCTCAGGTTCAATGAAAATTGAATCTCTGTTTATTGATGAAGGTTTTGGAACTTTAGATGCATCTTCTTTGCACATGGTGATGAATGCTTTAGATCAATTACAAAATCAGGGCCGCCAAGTCATTCTCATTTCACACATTCAAGAAATGCATGAGCGTATTCCTGTACAAATTCAGGTGAAACCACTTGGTGCTGGCGCAAGTACGATTGAAGTCGTAGGTTAAAACTAAAAAGCCCCGACATCCTGTCGGGGCTTTTTTAGAATCTGTGTTGGTATAACTCCTGTCGTACCTGCTGCATCCATTCATCACTGTTTATTGTTATTCTTAGAAACATCCTGTTCCCTGATGAATTCATAATAAGTGAAAACCACTTCCCGCCATAGCCGCAAAAGGCCGCAATGAACGTACGAAATAGCGTACATCATCCTTTTTTCGAATAATCTCTAGCACCGAACAAAGCTGTTCCTACACGGACCATAGTTGAACCTGCGGCAATTGCAGCGTCTAAATCACTCGACATTCCCATACTTAAAGTATCCCAGTCTTCAGGGTGAGCATGCTTTTCTTTCACCACATCAAACAAACGCTTAGCATCTGCAAAAGTGGCAGTATTGTCAGGTGCTGGAATCACCATCAAACCACGTAATTTGATTTTTGGTAATTGACTAATTTGAGCAACTAACTCGGCAACCTCATCTGGTGAGCAGCCATCTTTACTGTCTTGCCCATCAATATTCACTTGCAAACAAATATTAAGTTCCGTTTGAGCGTCACCACGTTGATTAGACAGTCGCTCTGCAATAATCAATCGGTCTACCCCATGTACCCAATCAAACTTTTCAGCCAAATTTTTAGTCTTGTTGCGTTGAACATGACCAATAAAGTGCCATTCAATTTCTAGATCTTGTAAAGCTTCAATTTTTTCTAAAGCTTCTTGCAGATAGTTTTCGCCAAATGCGCTTTGCCCTGCTGCATACATTTCACGCAAACTTTCACTTGGATGTGTTTTCGATACGGCTAAAAGTTGCACAGCTTCAGGCGCACGTTGAGCATGTTCACAAGCACGTCGGATTTGCTGTAATACGTGCTGTCGCGCATCTTGCAGGTAATTCATTGACAAGGTTCTCATTTTCAAAAAACTTTTTTGCTTTTCACCTAAAGCGAAGTGTTGGTAAGCCTCGGTGAAAGCCGTATATTATTCTACAAAATAATGACATATTTTGATTTAATTGGGGAAATTATGGATATTACAGAGCTACTCGCTTTCTCTGTGAAAAACGGCGCGTCCGATTTACATTTGTCTGCTGGCATGCCACCAATGATTCGCGTGGATGGCGAAGTTCGCCGCATTAACCTTCCAGCTCTAGACCATAAAGATGTTCACCGTCTGGTCTATGACATCATGAATGATAAACAGCGCCGTGACTATGAAGAAAAGCTCGAAACAGACTTTTCTTTTGAAGTGCCAAATGTTGCGCGTTTTCGTGTCAATGCATTTAACCAAAACCGTGGTGCCGGCGCAGTATTTCGTACCATTCCATCAAAAGTACTCACCATGGAAGATTTAGGCTTAGGGCAAATCTTTAAAGATATTTGTGATTACCCACGTGGCATTGTGTTAGTTACAGGGCCAACAGGTTCAGGTAAATCAACCACGCTTGCAGCGATGATGGACTATATTAACGAAAACCGTTATGACCATATTTTAACGGTTGAAGACCCAATCGAATTTGTCCATCAGTCTAAAAAATGTCTGATTAACCAACGTGAAGTACACCGCGACACGCATGGCTTTAACGAAGCACTACGCTCAGCACTGCGTGAAGACCCAGATATTATTCTGGTCGGTGAGATGCGTGACCTTGAAACCATTCGTTTAGCACTTACCGCTGCTGAAACTGGTCACTTGGTGTTTGGTACGCTCCATACGACTTCTGCTGCAAAAACCATTGACCGTGTGATTGATGTATTCCCTGCCGAAGAAAAAGACATGGTTCGTGCCATGTTGTCAGAATCTTTACAGGCTGTTATTTCTCAAACTCTACTTAAAAAGAATGGCGGTGGGCGTGTCGCAGCACATGAAATCATGATTGGTATTCCTGCCATTCGTAACTTAATTCGTGAAAACAAAGTTGCCCAAATGTATTCATCAATTCAGACGGGCGCTAATCATGGCATGACCACGCTCGACCAAAGCTTAAAAGGTCTAGTTGCTCGTGGGGTGATTAGCCCACAAACGGCACGTACTGCCGCAAAACAACCTGAATCATTCCTATAAAAATAATTAGAGAATAAATATGGATTTTAACGACCTACTCAACCTCATGGTTGAAAAAAAATCATCCGATCTTTTTATTACAGATGGTATTGCGCCATCTATGAAAATTAACGGGCAAATTGTTCCAATTTCAAAAAATAGTCTTTCTGGGGACGTTATTGGTCAACTTTTACATTCCATCATGAGCGAAAAACAACGCAAAGAATTTGCAGACACTCGTGAATGTAACTTTGCCATTATGAACCGTGATAAAACCGCCCGCTTTCGTGTGAGCGCTTTTCAGCAACGTGATATGCCAGGCATGGTGCTACGCCGAATTGAAACTAAAATTCCTTCAATTGATGACTTGCAGTTACCGCCTGTTCTTAAAGATTTATCAATGACCAAACGTGGCATCATTATTTTTGTTGGTGCAACAGGTACGGGTAAATCGACGTCTTTGGCTTCAATGATCAGTTATCGTAATCACAATACTAAAGGTCATATCATTACCATTGAAGACCCAATCGAGTTTATTCACGAACATGCAGGCTGCATCATTACTCAACGTGAAGTCGGTATTGATACAGACTCATTTGAAATTGCCTTAAAGAATACTTTGCGACAAGCACCAGATGTCATCTTGATTGGTGAGATTCGCTCTCGTGAAGTGATGGACTACGCGATTGGCTTCGCTGAAACAGGCCATCTTGTGTTAGCCACCATGCACGCCAACAACGCCAACCAAGCGCTCGACCGTATTATTCACTTCTTTGAAAGTGACCGCCACAGTCAGCTTTACATGGACTTATCGCTTAACTTAAAAGCCATGATTGCGCAGCAACTTGTTCCAACACCAGATGGTAATTCTCGCCGCGCCGCAATTGAAATTTTAATTAACTCGCCATTAATTTCAGACTATATTCGTAAAGGCGAAATTCATGAAATTAAAGATTTAATGAAGCGTTCGCGTGAACTCGGTATGCAAACCTTTGACCAAGCCCTATTTGACCTCTATAAAGCAGGCCAAATTACCTACAAAGATGCGTTAAAACATGCCGACTCACCAAACGATTTACGTTTGACGATTAAGCTTGCCGAAGAAGGACCTGATCAAATTGCGGGCACAAATCAGCATTTAACCTTCGACCAACAGTAATTTCCTCATAAAAAAAGGAAGGTTAAACGTAACCTTCCTTTTTTATTTGTTTTCTTTGTGTGAAAACGATTATTTCTTGCGCAACACTTCCTGACACTCAGGTTCGTTACAGTAACCGTAGAGGTTTAATGAGTGACCCGTTAAGGTAAACCCATGTTGGTCTGCTACAGCATGCTGTTCCTTCTCGATAACATCATTAGTAAATTCAATAACTTTGTTGCAATTATAGCAAACTAAATGATCATGGTGATCTTCTTGCATGATTTCGAAAACAGAATGATTATTTTCGAAATGATGGCGCTGAATGATACCCGCAGCTTCAAATTGTGTTAACACACGGTAAACTGTCGCAAGTCCGACATCTTCCCCTTGTTCTAACAAAGTCTTGTAAATATCTTCAGCACTAAGATGATGTTGCTTTGAATTTTCTAATAATTCCAAAATCTTAATTCGTGGAAGGGTAACTTTAAGTCCAGCTTTGCGCAAATCTTGATTGGAAATAGGCATGAAAAAAGGTCTCTCAACAAATCTCAAGTTGGAATAGGCAATAGAATTTAGATGAAGTATGATCTATCCTTTGATCAAATGCATCATAATTTATTGGGATAGTGTAGCAAAATGCAAAAACTCGTGCTGACGTTATTAGTCACTTCACTCCTTGCTGGTTGTTCAATCTTTGGTGTATATAAGGTTGATATTCCTCAAGGGACTCCTTTGACCAAAGCTCAGGCCTCTCAAGTACAAGTCGGCATGAATTTCCAGCAAGTGCGTTTTTTGCTTGGTAGTCCAACTGTGACTGATCCCCTCAATCCTCAACGTTGGGACTACATTTACAACTATATCCCGGGAACTTACGCTAAAAAGGCAAAAATCCCCGCAGCACATGGTCAGCATTTAAAAATTTACTTTGATGGCTCTGGCACAGTAACTAAAATTGAAGGTTTAGAAACTATTCCAGAATCGCAACCAGGTTTACCTGCTTCTAAAGAAGCGATTTTAACTGCCCCACCACTATAATCGTTTTTTCTAATAAAAATAAACCCCTCAAGTGAAATACTTCGAGGGGTTTTATTTATGGGACTTATTACTTTAAGCGATTACTTTTAATATATCGTCCCACAGGATTTTTCTCGGCGCGGTTACGGCGTATATCTTTAGGGTTAATAGTTAAAGGTCGATAAACCTCTACCCGATCACCTGCTTGCAAAATCGCATGTGCCTCAACTTTTGCACCAAAGATGCCAAGTTGTAATGGCTCAGGAAAACTTACCTGTGTCTGCAACCCACTCGCCTCAACTGCCTGTAATGCAGTCATCCCAGCTTCAAATGGAACAGCAACTAAAAACTGTTGCTCTGGGGCTGCAAAAGCAACCCACACTTGCTGAGCTTTTTCCATCAGATCATTTGTCCAATGACCGCAATCATGGCAATAACAATTGAAAGCGGTAAAACAATACGCACTGCAATACGCCACAAGTTATAGAACAACTCATTGCTAAAATTCATCGATTTACGCAAGTGGCTAATTTTCATAATCCAGCCAGCAAAAATGGCATAGATGAGGCAAATGAGTAATCCCCAAAGCATTAAAATCAGCGTAAAGATGCCATGAAGTTCAGGCACAGCCCAAACCGCAATTGCCAAAATAATGACGACCCATTGTAAAACGTACATCAGCTGACGTTGAGCAAGCTGTTCTTTCGCAAGTTGAATAAACAGAGCTGTTGTCATTACCGCAGTAAAAATCCAGGTAAAAACAGGAAGCTGTGCTTGAAGAGAAAAGAAACCAAACGCAACGACAGCAATTAACTGAGCCAACCAGATTGGAAGTGCAGTTCTTGTAGCGCCTTCTTGAGAGTGAATTACAGACAAGCTATTTTGCCAGTAAAGTCCTAAGCCTAAACCACTTGCAACAAGTGCAAGTACAGTCGCATTACCCCATTCTTTAAATTCAACATTTGTCCAATGCCAAGGCTGTAAAGTCGTTCCCATTGTATTAGCTAAAACAAGAGAAGCGATTACACCGACTGTCATCAGCACAATTAAAATCTGACGCGGAATAAAAGATAGAATTAAAGCCACAACAGCAAGGCCAGCAAAAACAATTTGCCCAGAAACGCTATGATTGAGCTGTGCTGTCAATAAGTTGCTAGCAGTACTCAGTACATTCCCTGCTAAAAATGGAATAAAAATAACTGCAAGCCAGCCAGCCAAACGCCATTTTGGTGAACTATCTGCTTCACGAGTTAAACTTGATAAAGCATTTAAGGCAGTAGTCTTCGACCGTTTTGCTAAGGCAATTTCTAAATAACAAACTGGCAAAGCCAATAACAGCATTGTGCCTAACCACAATAACCAGAAATCGATTTGACGATCAATCTGGATTCCCATAGCGGGTGCCAATGTCGCCATAATGATGAAAGATAAGCAAAACGCCATCAGGGGCGATAACCATCGTGACATAGGTATGTCCTGCATTATGCATTCCTTGAAAAAGACTATAGATATTTTGCCCGTCTCATGCGTGAAAATCAAAGTTTGCTCAATAAAAAAAAAGCAAACCACCGAAACGATAGTTTGCTGCGCTAACTGAAATTACGAGTTGTTTTTATTAGAAGTTATGAGAAAAACCGGGCAAACCAGTTTTTCCCTTTCTTCTTTTCTTTTTCTCTAATAATTCCCATCATATTTTCTTTTACTGCCCCCACATAATCAGCATCATCATGTTGAATATGATTAATTAACCACTTTGCTAAAATTTCTTGTAGCTCTTTTTCAACCGTATGTCCCATTTCAAAACGCTCACGATATAACTCTATTTTTTTAATAAATAAGTCATGGACACGTTTATGTGGTACACGATATTTATAATCCGCTTCCTCTTGTAAACTTTCTTCGAAAGTAAAATGTGATTGCGTGTAATCAATAATATTGTCTAAAACATCTTTAATACGACGTCTATGGTCATCATCTTTTACATCATCAATTTCATTAATATAATCAAGTATACGTTTATGTTGCTCATCAATAACCTCAATACCCGTATTATATTCTGAAGCCCATTTCATTTTCATACATCTCCCCAATGATGCTCAATGACTATTGCATAAACCTCATGATATATTTAAAGAATATAAATAAAAACAAAGCTATTTTGTCGGCTTTATCATATAAAAATTATATTTAAACCAAGTTATTGTTTTTATTTATTTTTATAAAAATTAACCAACCAAAATAATAAAGTATTTTTTAAACAAAATACCTTATTATTAAATGATTAATATATATAAATATTCTTATTTATATATTTTAAATATACTTTATATTAATACTGATCTGCACGAGTAACCCGCTTAAGTTCTGGATTTTCCTGCTCGCGTTTTAATCTTTCTACATGAGTAATTGCTTTTTTAATTGGTTTTCCATGTTGAAATAAAATCATTTCACCAGGTTGATAAGCTGTCCATTTTTCATTATGGGTTAAAGGTTCTGTTGTTATAACGGCCACACGATCTTCAGGTGTAGTGACCTGACTAAAATCAACCTCAACATCTAGATCAATTAAATGAGCCTGATTAAATGGATATTCTCGAACCAACCAATGTAATTTAGTAATCGCATAACTAAATAATGCCTGACCATTCGATAAGCAATAATTAAATGTGCCGTATTCAGCAATTTGTGGAGAAATTTTTTCTAATACTTCAAATATTTGTTCAAGACTTGGTTCTTCATAGCCAAAAGCTTCAACCAGTTGATCAAGCAAATAACAAAATGCACGTTCACTGTCCGTATTACCCACAGGTGTAAAACGTCCACTTAGCGGTGGGTTAAAATCATGTAAATCACCATTATGGGCAAAAATCCACTGACGACCCCACAACTCTCTAATAAAGGGATGAGAGTTTTCTAAAGTAATTTTACCTTGAGTTGCTTTGCGGATATGCGCGATCACGTTACGCGATTTAATAGGATAATTACGGATAAGATCGGCAATTGGAGATTCAACTGCCGACTGATTATCGACAAATAGTCGGCAAGCTTTGTCTTCGAAAAATGCAATACCAAATCCATCACTATGATCTGAGGTAATTCCTGCACGCTGTGAAAAACCACGGAAAGAAAAAGTGATATCCGTTGGTGTTGCACAATTCATTCCTAATAGCTGGCACATATCGCTTTTTAAACTACTTTTAATTACCCCATGTGCTCTATTGTGCATGAGAGTAAAATTGCTTGCAAATCTCAATATGTACTGGCTATTAGAAAATAGGACATATTATTAACGCTGCCCCATTTTATTCATGACAAATGAAGTCGCCACTTTATTCACTTCCAGAAATACAAAATAATCTAGACAGTTAAACTCTTCATCAAAAAATGCCTGTTTCGATAATTTTGACTGCATGCTCAAATACATTTGGAACAATTTTGGCATACGCTCATCTTGTGGAAAACTGAACTCAGGATATTCAGGTTCATAGATTTTTTTCGAGCGAATATCAATGGTTTTGCTTTCAGATAATTGCTGAATTTGGCGGTGCGTGTAGTAAGCTCTAGCCAAATTATCTTGCAGATGAATACTGACACACCCCATCAAATATTTAGCGCGCATTGACCATAATACTTTCGGTGCAAGGTTCAGCCACAGCATCGACAATGCTTTACCATTACGAAAGCGAGGATGGACACAGGTACGCCCTATTTCTAATATATTAGGAAGGTGCGATAACTGAGGAACAATATCAAACTCATGGGCGCTGTAGCTTTGTGCTATTTCATGGCCTTGAAATAATTTAAGGCGAGTATACGCTACAATTTCTCCAGTCCACTTTTCACGTAAGACTGCATGCTCACAACCAAAATCATAAATATCTTGGTCTAAGTTATCTTCAAAATGAATTCCAAATTGTTGGCTAAATTGTTGTGCACGAAATCGTTGTACATCTTGTAATTCTTTTAAATTATCAACCCATTCAAAACGAAATTGTGTCTGATTTATAGCTTTTTGACGATTTAAAGGTAAAGTCCAGGTTTGGCGATATTGATTAAATTTTTCCAGCATAATGAACGCTCCTAGTGACACCCCTTACACTAGTCAAAGCTCATGACAAAAAAATGACCAAATTAAAATAGTATAAAAAAAGACCACCTAGAGTGATCTTTTTATTGAGAATAACGGTTTTAATAAGCAGTTTTTGCGCGATTAGAAATCAGTGTTCCAACCCCATGATCAGTAAAAATTTCAAGCAGTGTTGCATGTGGTACGCGACCATCTACAATGTGCGCACTGACGACGCCACCTTTAACAGCATCAAGTGCACAACCTACTTTAGGAATCATTCCACCATAGATCACGCCTGTTTCAATGAGACGATCAACTTCTTGCGTAGTAAGGCCAGTTAACAGATTTTTGTTTTCATCCAACACGCCACTAATGTTTGTGAGCAAGATTAATTTTTCAGCACCTAATGCTTCTGCCACCTTACCTGCCACTAAATCGGCATTAATATTATAAGTATTGCCTTCTTCATCTACGCCTAATGGCGCAATAACTGGAATAAAGTCACTTTGGGTAAACATTTCAAGCACATCAGTTTTAACGCCAGTTACTTCACCAACCATACCTAAATCAATATGTTTGATAGAACCGTCTTCTTCTTGCTTTTCCATAAGCAATTTACGAGCACGAAGTAAATTACCGTCTTTACCTGTTAAACCAATTGCACGACCACCATGTTTATTAATCAGGTTAACAATTGATTTATTTACGCTACCACCTAATACCATTTCAACCACTTCCATGGTTGCAGCATCAGTTACACGCATACCGTCAATACGATCAGATTCACGTCCTAACTGCTTTAAAAATGAGTCTACTTGTGGCCCACCACCGTGAACAACAATCGGATTTAACCCTACAGTTTTAAGTAAAACGATGTCTCGGGCAAATGAACTTTCTAACTCTGGATCAGTCATCGCGTTGCCACCGTATTTCACCACCAGCGTTTTACCAGTAAAACGTTGAATATACGGCAAAGCTTCAATCAAGATTTTTGCTTTGTCGACACCGATATGCTGATGTTGGGGCATTACGCCTCTCCTTACTTAAGCCTCTGAAAGTTCTTGTGCAATTTGTGGATAGTGCTCTTGCAACATATCTACAAATTTTTGCTGGATTTCCTTTAATCGTAAAGGATTATCTGCGTCAAATCTTACTGTAAAATATTCACCAGTATTTGATGCTCGAATAATGCCAAAACCATCATCAAAATCAAGACGTACGCCATCGATTTTACTGATTCGAGCACCTAAACGATGACTTAAAATTTCAATATCTTGTAATACATACTTTGGATCGGACTGATAAGTACCAATATAGGTATCTTCTGTACAACATCTTTCTGGATAAGGAGCAAATAATTCGGAAATTGTTATAGCATCAGATTGGGTAAAATACTCCATTACACGTAATGCAGCATATAAACCATCGTCGTAGCCAAAACCACGCCCATCATTAAAAACGTAGTGACCTGCATATTCACCACCAAAAATGGCGCGTCCATTCGACTGAGATAAATAAGCCCGTAAGAAACTACTTCCCGTACGGATCATTTTTGCTTTTCCGCCGAGTTGTTCGACCGTTTTTTGAACCATGCGTGAACATTTTACATCAAAAACAATTTCTTGCTCGGGATGTTGCTCTAAACACATTTGTGCAAAAAGTGACAGTAAACGATCTGCCGTAAGAATTTGGGCTTTTTCATCGACTAAAACGACACGATCACCATCGCCATCCAGAGCAATGCCTATATCTGCCTGCTGCTCAATAATTGCCTTTCGCAAATCACTTAAATGTGCTGCATGTGAAGGGTCTGGTGCATGGTCTGGAAACTCTCCATTTGGATTGGTTCGTAGGGCAATGACCTCACATCCCATCTTTTCCAATATTAATTTTGAGCAGTGTCCAGCAGAGCCATGTAAACCATCTAAAACGACTTTTAAAGGACGTTTTAACTGAATATCTTTAAAAATAGCTTGCTGGTATTTTTGGCAAAACTCAGCTTTAAATTGAGGTCGTGTTAACTCAAGCACAGAAATGGCATGGACTGGTACATAAGTTTGAGCTTCTTCACCAACCTGCTGAATCATTTCCGGAGACGGCGGTTCACCTTTTAAAATCCACTTAATACCATTATCCGATTTTGGATTATGACTTGCGGTCACCATAATGCCATTGCCGCCAAAATCTCTTGCAATGTAATACATCATTGGCGATGAACAACAACCAATGTTGGTAACATTTAAACCTTGTTCTATTAAAATTTCTTCAATTAAGTGTGCATAGGCCGGACTTGTGAGACGGGCATCATAGCCAATCACTAATTGAGTTTGTTTTGCTTGTTTGTATTGTTGTGCCAATCCGTAGGCAATTGAACGGACAACGTCCGCAGTTAGGTAAGAAAGTTTGCCTCTAATATCGTAAGCACGAAAAATACTTTTTGGAAATGAGTGTCTTACATTCATAGCGTATCTTCTATTTAAAGATCAATTCGATCTATCGCAAAAACATAGATTATTCAAAATTTTTGAAAGGTTTGTTTGCTAAAAAAAGTTAAAAAAATATGAGTAAGGCGTGTTGTAATATAATCCTTTGTAACATTCAAGATGTAAAAAGAAACGCCTGTTCAACAGGCGTTTGATTTTCGTTAATATTTTAAAAAAACTTATTGTTTACCTGTGTGACCAAAGCCACCAGCGCCACGTAAAGTTTCTTCAAATTCTTCTACTTGCTCAAATTCAGCCTGCACTACTGGCACTAAAACATACTGTGCCAAGCGCTCACCTGGTTCTAAACGGAAAGTTGTTTGACCACGGTTCCAAACTGAAACCATCAATTCACCTTGATAATCCGAATCAATCAAACCAACTAAATTGCCAAGCACGATACCGTGTTTATGGCCTAAACCTGAACGCGGTAAAATTAAACCAGCAAAATTTACATCATGAATATAAATTGCCATACCTGTTTTCACTAAAACAGTTTGACCTGGTTCAATATCAATTGCTTCATCGACGCAGGCACGTAAATCTAAACCAGCTGAGCCTGCTGTTGCATATGAAGGTAAAGGCCATTCTTTACCTAAACGCGGATCGAGCAATTTCACTTGAACTTTCATGGGATTTCCTAAAAATTAAAAAAATTAACGCTTTAATAAAGCTTTCAAATTTGCCAGATATTGTTGAGCCTGCTCTTTAGGATCAACATTTGCTGCAATTTTCTTTTTGCGCCCTAACCATTCGAGCTCATCTTGTGGAAGTTCATCAAGAAAGCGGCTTGGGGTCATCTGTTTCATCTGTCCACCGTTTTTACGCTGCTCAGCTAAAGTCAACGTTAAACCTTGGCGGGCACGGGTAATTCCCACGTACATGAGACGGCGTTCTTCCTCAATGGTTTCTGCTGCAATTGAGTTTTTATGAGGCAATAGTTCTTCCTCTAATCCCATAATGTACACATATGGGAATTCCAAACCTTTTGCCGCATGCAGAGTAAGTAAGTTAACTTTGTCTGTATCTTCTTCTTCCTGCTGCTGTTCTAACAGATCTAGTAGCACCAGTTTTCGGATTACACTTTCAATGTTCTTTTCATCAACATCTTCTGCACGATTAATCAGGTTTTGAATACTGGTAAATAAGTTCTCGATATTGTCGAGTTTACTTTTCTCTTGTGCAGGTGTTGCAGACTGTTCACGAACGTAATCGATATAGCCCGCTTCGTTCATCATCTGACGAACTTTAGGAACAGGCTCATCATCTTCTATCAATTCACGAGTAAACGTCGCAATAAAGTCGGCAAACTCATGAAGTTGAGTTTCTGCTTTTTTAGGAAGCACCATGCTTAACCGTTGGTCAGCAGAAGCACCTAGTAAAGACAAATTATTTTCTTGTGAGAATAAACCTAACTTCTCAAGAGTAACCGGCCCGATTGCACGTTTAGGCGTATTAATAATACGCAAGAAAGCACTGTCATCTTCTGGGTTAATAATAAGACGCAAATAACTCATCACGTCTTTAATTTCTGCACGCGCGAAGAACGAAGTACCACCAGACAATTTATATGGGATTTGCATTTGACGAAGCTGTGTTTCTAATACACGAGCCTGAAAGTTACCGCGATATAAAACTGCATAATCTTTCCAGTTTTTTCCGTTCATAAGCTTGTGGGTCAATAAGTCTTTTACCACGCGCTCTGCTTCATCATCATCATTACGACAAGTAATAATTCTGATGACTTCACCATGCCCTTTATCACTCCACAATTTCTTATCAAAAATATGGGGGTTATTTTGAATGACACAGTTCGCTGCTTTTAAAATACGGCTGGTTGAACGATAGTTCTGTTCAAGTTTAATAATATGTAAATTTGGGAAGTCCTGTTTCAGCAAAGCCATATTTTCAGGCTTGGCTCCACGCCATGCGTAGATTGACTGGTCATCGTCACCTACTGCGGTAAACTGCCCCATCACCCCAACTAAGAGTTTGACTAAAATATACTGGGCGGTGTTGGTATCCTGATATTCATCGACCAATAAATAACGAACACGGTTTTGCCATTTATCACGCACTTCTGCATTTTCTTGCAATAGGCGTGTTGGCATAACAATTAAGTCATCAAAATCAACAGCGTTGTAAGCACGTAAATTACGTTCATAAAGTTGGTAAAGATGGGCAAACTGTACATCTTCAGGTGTTTCACAAGTCGAATGTGCTTGCTCTGGCACGATCAGATCGTTTTTCCAATCTGAAATTTTCTTCATTGCTTTAGCAATTAATTCTTTACTTTCTGCACTCGACAAATTGTCGCGATGCATCAAATCCATCAAAATACGTTTACAGTCATCTGCATCTAAAATCGAAAAATTAGCTTTTAAAGGTAAATTTTTAAGTTCTAAACGTAAAAGGTTTAAACCAAAAGTATGGAAAGTAGAGACTGATAAACCTTTTGATT
The DNA here is from genome assembly GCF_035615195.1 of Acinetobacter sp. IK31. Taxonomy (NCBI): domain Bacteria; kingdom Pseudomonadati; phylum Pseudomonadota; class Gammaproteobacteria; order Moraxellales; family Moraxellaceae; genus Acinetobacter; species Acinetobacter sp. IK31. The sequence goes on from NZ_JANBOB010000032.1 coordinate 241,776, forward strand.
CTTCACGTGATAAAAGCTTGGACACACGCTCTTTCATTTCACGTGCAGCTTTGTTTGTAAATGTCATCGCTGTTATACGATGCGCCGGAATACGGCATTGCTGCACCAAATAAGCAATTTTACGGGTAATTACAGATGTTTTGCCTGAACCAGCGCCAGCAAGCACCAATAAAGGGCCCTGAGTATATTTCATGGCTTCTTCTTGCTTGTTGTTCAATTGACTGGCAGATGACATCGTGGTTTACCTCTTAATTTTTCGAGCATGATTATAGTCATCTCTGTTTTAGAAACCCAATAGTAAATCTACGGATATGTATAAATGATGTCTAATAATGCAATTTCTACGCCGCAGTTTGTCGTGGTTATTTATTATTCACAGTCATAAAAAAACCACCCGAAGGTGGTTTTTAATACAATAATTTAAATTTTATTGTTTTGCATAGATGCTGATTTCTACACGGCGGTTTTGTTCACGGCCAGATGCAGTTGAGTTATCTGCGATCGGGTTAGAAGAACCATAACCTTGTGCATCGATACGGCTAGATGAAAGGCCTTTACCAGCTAAATAGTTTTTAACTGATTGTGCACGTGATTGAGATAACGGAATGTTGATTGAGTCATTACCAGTGTTATCTGTATAACCAGTGACTAAAATAGCGCTCTTGTTATCTTCAGCCAATGTTTGAGCTACTTTGTCTAAAGTTGCATAGAAGTTTGGCTTGATATTTGATTTGTTTGTATCAAAAGTAATGCTGCCAGGCATGATCAATTGAACAGAACCATCTGGATTACGGCCAACGTCTACACCAGTACCCGCCATTTGTTGACGTAATTTTTTCTCTTTCTGGTCAAGGTATACACCACCAGCAGCACCAAGAACTGCACCAATTGCTGCAGCACGGTTGTTTTGACGGCTAGAGTTTGCACTTGATTTAGAAATACCATAACCAGCTGCTGCGCCAATTAAAGTACCTAATGCGGCTTTATCGTATTCAACGCCACCAAGATTATTACCAGTTGTTTGACAACCAGATAATACTACTGCTGCCCCTACCACTGTCGAAATAACTAATGCACGCATTGCATGCCTCCTCACTTTGTGTGTTTTGTTGTCTGAATGAATAATGAAACAAAAAGGAAGTATAAAACATTGATATTTTGTTAATAATAAACAGTTTAGTTACTTTTTTGTAATATTTTGATGCACTTTAAGATGCAACCTCATCACAATTTCTTCATTGTTGTCTAAGATATCGTTGTATTTCATATTATGACAGTTATAGTTGAACAACTTTTCTATGGATTTTAGACATTCGGGGCCCTTCATATGTCAACTGCATCCAATAAGCAATCTACGCTAAAAAAAATTACACGTGGACTCACTGTAGGTACAGTCATTACAGGAAGTACGTTTTTTCATGGTCCACCTGTTCTTGCACTAGGACTGACCAAGCTTTTAAAAAAATCATCAAAAATAGATGAAACCAATATTCAAATTACAAATAGCTGGTTAGGGGTAAATAATTGGTTAATTGACCATGTTTTACCAAATCTAAAATGGGATATTACGATTGATGAGGGGCTTGACCTAAATATGCAAGGTCGTTATCTCATGACGTGTAATCATCAAAGTTGGGTCGATACGACGGTGAATCAATATTTTGGTTTAACCCGTATGCCACTCACCCGCTTTTTTACCAAATGGGAACTCATCTTTATTCCTTTCGTTGGACAAGCATTTAAAATTCTAGGCTTCCCAATGATGAAGCGTCACAGCAAAGAACAGGTTGCAAAGAATCCTGAGCTCAAAGACCGTGACATGATGGAAGCACGTAAAGCCTGCGAGCAGCTTTTAAGCCAGCCTTTTACCTTATTAAATTATTTAGAAGGTACTCGTTTTACTCAAGAAAAACATGACCAGCAAAAATCACCCTATAAGCATTTGCTTAAACCCAAAGCAGGCGGTTTAGCGCTTGCCTTGAATATTTTGGGTGACAAAATTGATGCCTTAGTGGATATGACAATTGTCTACCCGAATGGCGTACCTGGGTATAGTGATTTTTGGCTAGGCGATGTTTCAAAAATTGCGGTAAATTTGCGTAAAATTGAAATTCCGGATTGGGTTCTGGGTGGAAACTATGAAGACGATGCGGTTTACCGTGAGCGTTTCCAGCAATGGGTCCATAAAATCTGGACCGACAAAGATCAACTTATTGAGCAAATGAAATCTCAATATACCTCTACGAATATTTAAGAAAGCATCCGTTATTATGCAAAACAGCGCTGGGAAAAAAACGAAATATCATCATGTAGATCCAAGCAGTCTTTCATTTAGGCTGTTTTTAATCTACGACATCTTTATGGTGTTTATTATCATCTTCAACCTGTTCTGTCTTGCTACAAATTTCTTTTTAATGAGTAGTATTGGGGCATGGTTCTTTGAACATATTCATTTGCCCCAAGTGCTGAGCTTTTACCGTAGTACACTGCATCCATGGGTAATCACATCAGAAGCATGGTTTATTGGTTTCTTAATTATTGAGCTACTTGTCCGCTGGGGCATTGCCATTATTTATAATCATCATAAACGCTGGTTCTTTTTTCCTTTTATTCACTGGTATGAAATTTTAGCCATTATTCCTCAGCTCCGCTTTTTACGTCTATTCCGAGCTGGAATTATTGCTTATCGTTTACATGAGCTGGGTTATCCGGTTGTTCCAGAAAGCTGGCGAAAGACTGGCTTATTTTACTATCGCGTCGTGATGGAAGAATTATCTGATCGTGTCGTTATTACCGTGCTTGATGGTATTAGATATGAACTTGAAACCAGTTCCAGCCATAAACAAATTATTCACGATTTGGTTAATCATCATCGTGAGCAATTTACTGTCGCCCTAACAACATTATTACAAGAGTCTTTAGCCACTGCGTTAAAAGAACAAAAACCAGCAATTAGCAAAGGCGTTGGGAAAATTGTAGATCAGGCCATAGTAGACACACCTGAACTCACTCAATTATTACGTTTAATTCCTTTAGTCGGCGGTCGCATTGAACAACAAATTCAAAGTATTGGCCAAAGATTAGGTGAAAATATTAGTGCAGGTTTAATTGATCCTTTAATTGAAGGCTCGCCAAACCATCCTAATGCAACCTATCAATTGATTTCTAAAAAAGTGAGTGAAATAAATATTAATAATCGTCAGCTTGAGCAATTGGTTGAATCTGTCGTGTTCGAAACACTCGAGTCTGTACGAAAACAAGTCAAGGTCAAACAATGGCAACAAACGCTTGCGGAGTATGATCGAATCAAAGAATAAGCATTTACTTAATTTTTTATGAATCTCGCTAGAGAATTGGCACAAATTGTTCTAGCATTTGCCCTATTTACAATAAACTTAGCGCTATTACAGCTCGTTTAACGCCTTGAAGGAAGACTTATGGCTGATATACGGATTACCGGCAGAATGGTTAACTTTAGCAGGATAACCTTCGATACCAATGATCATGATGTGATCCGCCAGCAATTATCAAATATATTAAATGAAGGTTCCTATAATGGAACTTTAGTGATTATTGACAGTACAGTTGAGCAAGAATTAATTGCATTAATTCAAATTCTGGTGAGCTTAGGTCTACAGCCTATGGCGGTAATTGACGGTATTTTAGGAGATGAAGCTCGCGCTATTCAATTCCCTGTTTTACCGGCAGATCAACCATTACAGCGTATTAAAGCCACAACCGAACAAGTGGCGATTGTAGAAAAACCTGCTACCGCTCCTGCCTCGTCTTCAGCAGAAACAAAAAAACCACTAAACAAGATAGCGGTTGCTCATATTACCTCTTATCATGATGAAATTTTGCGAACGGGCCAATCCCTCGTACAAGATAACGGCGATATTATTTTAAAAGCTGGGATGAATAGTGGTTCTGAAGTGATTGCATCAGGAAATATACATATTTATGGCACAGTTCGTGGTAGAGTCATTGCTGGTGCGGGCGGGCACGCAGCTGCACGCATTTTTTGCCAATCTTTAGAGGCTGAGCTCGTTTCCATTGCCGGAACGTATTGTGTCGCAGATGATATCCCTAAACATGTGGTAAAAAAGCCAGTACATATTTATTTAAATGAAAAGCAAGAGCTTGAATTTGAAGCGATTGAACTTTAGTTTATTAAGCAAATCACCAAAAAACAGCCCTTTTAAGGGTGTATGACCATAATAGGAGTGGATTCGGTGGCCAAAATTGTTGTCGTAACATCAGGCAAAGGTGGTGTAGGTAAAACTACAACGAGCGCATCTTTTGCAACAGGTTTAGCCCTTCGTGGTCATAAAACTGTTGTGATTGATTTTGATGTAGGCTTACGTAACCTTGATTTGATTATGGGTTGTGAGCGTCGTGTTGTTTATGATTTTGTCAATGTTATTAACAATGAAGCACGTCTGCAGCAAGCCCTTATTCGCGATAAAGATATCGAAAACCTTTATATTTTACCGGCTTCACAAACACGTGATAAAGATGCGTTGAGCGACGAAGGTGTTGCTCGTGTTATTGATGAGCTATCTCAAGAATTTGATTACGTTATTTGTGACTCACCTGCTGGTATTGAGCGTGGTGCGATTTTAGCCATGTATCATGCAGATGAAGCAATCATTGTAACAAACCCTGAAATCTCTTCAGTACGTGACTCTGACCGCATTATTGGTATGTTAGATAGCAAAACCAAAAAAGTTGAACAAAACGAAGGACGTATACGTAAACATTTATGTATTACTCGTTTTAACCCTGAACGTGCAGACCGTCAGGAAATGCTAACAATTGATGATATTTCTAAAGATATTTTACGCGTACCGACATTAGGTGTTATTCCAGAGTGTCCAAGTGTATTGCAAGCATCAAACGAGGGTAAGCCAGTAATTCTATATTCAGAAACTAAAGCTGGTCAGGGTTATGATGATTTGGTTGCACGCTTTCTTGGCGAAGACCGTCCTTATCGACACATCACAGCTCAACCTAAAGGCTGGTTAGCACGACTATTTGGAGCATAGTTATGGCAGGATTCTGGAGTAAATTATTTAGCAGTGACGAGAAGCCATCAAGTGCTCAAACTGCTAAAGATCGTTTAAAAGTTATTGTTGCTTCTGAACAAGGTTTAGGCCGTCGTTTAAGCCAAGACAAGATTGATCAGATGAAAAAAGAAATCATGCAAGTGGTCAGTCGTTATGTAAGTGGTGTAGGTGAACAGCATATCCAAATGCAGGTTCGCTCTGAAGCAAATATCGAAATGTTAGAAATGAATATCAATTTACCTGAAGAACGATAATTCTATTTCTGACTATTCAATAAAACAGAATCAAGGCAAAATAACGCAAGTTATTTTGCCTTTTTTAAAACTGAGGAGATTGTCATGGCATTATCACAGCCAGCAACTTTCAATGAAGAATGGTCCGATGAGCGTGTTTTTGCCTACCTCAACCAACTTCCGCCAACGGGTGTGAACGCAGATTTTCATGTGCTCTACCATGCATTCAAACATATGCGTCCAACAGACTATGAACGTCTTTTGACTCAATTTATTGCGGACGGACGCGATATTAATGCCAAAGACCCCGAAGGCCAACGCATCCATGATGTGATTGCCAAATTTCCGCGTCAATCGGCACCCTTTTTAGAAGTTCTAGCAAAGTTTGCTTAAAAATAAAAAGCCTCTTCAAGAGGCTTTTTTCTTAGCTAAATTTATCGATTGCCAATCAGGAAAATACCAAACACCGTAAAAATACCACCTGAAATACCATCAATCCATTTTGAAAAATTACGATAAGCTGATCTAAAACTCGGTAACGAAAAAATAAAAGTCACAAAGCAGAACCATAAAATCGTTTCAACGGTAACAATAATAAAGAGTAGCCAATGAACCTGATCAAGTTGAGGATTGGCTAAAAATAAAGAGAAAACACTACCAAAATAAATAACAGCTTTAGGATTTGATAAATTCGTTATAAGACCCTTCATAAAAAATAAGTAAGGTGCTTTTGGTAGCTCTACAGCAACAACATCTTCTTGCTGATTTTTTGAAAATGCTGAACGTAACATCTGATAGCCCAGCCAGCATAGGTATAAGCCACCTGCAATCAGCAAACCTTGCTTTAACCATGCCATTTTTTCAAAAATAAGATTTAATCCCATCAATGCTAAACAAGCCCAGAACATAACGCCTGCTGTTATACCAGCAACCACGAGCATGGCTTCTTTACGTGATCTGCTAATCGCTGTTTGAGATACTAGAAAAAAATCAGGGCCAGGAGTAATCAGCGCACAAAAATGAATAAAAGCTAGAGTAATGAGAGCTAAGAACATGTTTTCTCCTAATCTGTTTCATTGTTATTTATTTAGGAAAAATACATTAGCATTTTTTACTATACGATAAAACATCTAAGCTATTTAAAGGGAGTATTCATTTTATTTCACTCATAAAAAAGCCTCCGAAGAGGCTTTTTAGCTATTTCATATTAAACCAATATATCTCGCTTACCATTCGGTCCCATTGCGCTCACAATGCCGTTCTCTTCCATTTGGTCGATGATACGGGCAGCACGGTTATAGCCAAGGCTAAATTTACGCTGTAACGATGAGGTAGAAGCCTTACGTGTTTCTAAGACAAATGAAACACATTGATCATATAAAGCATCACGGTCAGAACCACCGTCACCCTCTTCGAAACCACGTGAAGTCGATTCTTCGTCAAATGGTGTCAAGATTTCATCAACATAATCCGGTTCACCACGTTCACGCCATGCATCACAAATACGGTTTACTTCATCATCACTAATGAAGGCACCATGCACACGCTCAGGTTCGATTTTACCAGGCCCCAAGAACAACATATCACCATGACCGAGCAGATCTTCTGCACCACCTGCATCCAAAATCGTACGTGAGTCAATTTTACTATTTACACGCAATGCTACACGCGTTGGAATATTGGCTTTAATCAAACCCGTGATTACATCAACAGACGGACGTTGAGTTGCAAGTAATAGATGAATTCCCGCAGCACGAGATTTTTGCGCTAAACGCGTAATCATTTCTTCTGCTTTTTTACCGACCTGCATAATCATGTCGGCAAACTCATCTGCCACAATCACAATAGATGGTAGCGGTGTTAGACGAGGTGCACGTTCTTGCGTCGCAGAGTCACTTGGTTTCCAAGTTGGATCAATGAGATCTTCGCCGTTCGCAATTGCTTCTTCAACTTTACGGTTGTAGTCGCTTAATTTACGAATTTTCAAGAATGACATCAGTTTATAGCGACGTTCCATTTCATTCACACACCAGTTCAACGCGCTTACTGCATCTTTCATGTCAGTAACAACTGGAGTTAATAAATGCGGAATATCATTATAGTTTGCAAGTTCAAGCTGTTTTGGATCGATTAAAATCAAACGTAACTGATCAGGTGTGTATTTGAGCAACATCGATAAAATCATCGAGTTTACCGCAACCGATTTACCCGAACCTGTCGTACCAGCAACCAACATATGTGGCGCTTTTGCTAAATCAGTTAATACCGGATTACCTGAAATATCTTTACCCATTGCCATACTGATTAATGCGCTTGGGTCTCGATATGTTGGCGTTTCTAATAGTTCAATCAAACGCACCATTTCACGGGCACTGTTTGGAACCTCAATACCAATATATGGTTTACCCGGAATAACCTCTACCACACGTACAGAAGCCATCGACATTGAGCGCGCTAAGTCACGCGAGATATTCGTTACTTTAGATGCTTTAACACCTGGTGCCAAATCTAACTCAAAACGGGTTACTACTGGCCCCGGTTGAGCTTCAACCACTTGAGCTTTAACATTAAATTCTTGTAACTTAATTTCAAGCAATTCAGATAAGCGCGAAAGCTGCTCTTCAGTAAAGTTAACTTTCTTATTCGGATCAACCTTATCAAGCAGCTCAAGGCCAGGTAATGTTGGTAAATCTAAACGCTTCTTGGCAACTTGCATTGAACGAGACATTGGTCGGCCTGACGCATCTGTTAATGGCGCATCTAAATCGAAATCGTCTTCATCAATATCAGGATTGTCCTGTGGTTTCCCCGCAGTTTCTTGCCAAGCTTCAATAAACTCTTCTTTTGAAAGCTTATCAGCTTGAATTGTCGTTTGAATAGGCGCTTTTACAAAAGCTGAAGATTGAGCGTAACTACTTGCTCTTAAAGGTTGAGCTGGAGCAACATCCTCATCTATTAATAAATCATCAAAATCTTCAAAGACTTGTTCATTTGCTAAATTTTTAGGTGACTGATTTACATTCGATAAAGGTGAAGACGTTTCTTTCGCAATATTTACCGATTGTGAAATAGGTTCTGCAACTACATGCTGTTCTTGAACAAATGGCGTATGCACATCTGTTGCAGTTTTGCTGTTTGGAACCGCAGCAAGCAATTCATCAAAAATCTCATCATCATTCCAATCAAGGCTATGTAAGTCTGGTTTAGGTGTAGGTTGAGTTTGATGAACCTGAGAAATAGTTTGCTGGAATTGCTCATGAGCAGGAACTTGTTCTGTTGAGTCATCAGCTGCTCTTAAAAGCGCATCAATTTCTTGCTTATGGCTCGCATCATCACGTTGTAAAGCACGCCATACCTCACCCGTAGCCACTAAACGTTGAGTATCTTTTTCAAGCTTATGAGCTTGCTCAAGCGTATGCTCAAAGTTTTGAGTATTTGCAACTGGTGTATTTGCTACAGGTTCAGGTCGGCTCTGCTCTTTCGCTAGCACATCTGCAAACAGGCGCTCAGCAACCGCATCATGTCGTGTTGCTGTGGGTTGTGATTGAGTGCTTTCAGATTGGACTGAAGCTACTTTCTCACTTGAAGCACTTTTCTCTGCATTTTGTGCAACTTTAGCTGCCACTGCTTTGTTAGCAGGCTGAGTGGTTAAATCATAATCCGATTCGTTCGGTGATACATTTTTATAAAACAAATCTTGTAAATAACTTGGTGTCGCTTTGAGCGTAACCCATGTTTTGCTCCATTGCACCCCAAATGCAAGAGTAAACAAGACCACTCCGAAAACCAGTAAAAATAAAGTCGCGCCGTAAATTGTTAGCAATTGAGATAGGCTCTGACCTAACTCGTAACCAATAATTCCCCCAGCCGCATTATCTAAAGTATCTGCTGGTAGATTCCAATGTAAATAAAGCAGGCTAGACACAACCAGAATTAAAAAGAATTGTGCAGCATAACGAAATGGGCGGTTTAAAAAACTATGTGGCCACCACACCTGAATTGCTTCAATAAAAAGGAAAATTGGAATAAGCAAACTTGCCCATCCTAAAAAACCAAACAGCAAATCTGCAATCCATGCACCAGCAATACCACTTGCATTGGATACTTGCTGAGTATCACTGGAAATATGCATCCAGCCCGGGTCAAATGGTGTATATGTTACTGTGGCCAGAAACATATAAATGCCAAAAGAAACCAAGAATAATGTCATCAATAAGCGCTGTGCATAAACACTCGACACCGCAGTCATATACTGTCCTGTAACCCATTTAATTATTGGTTTAGAGATGTGAAGAACTACATTTAGATCTTCAACGAATGAACTTTATATTATGCACCTGTTCTTACAAAAAAGGTGCATGATTCTTTACAGTTGTTGTTAACATGAGGCACTTCTATATTGTTATATAACTTAATTCGATTGATCTGATCAATATTATCCACATTGATTTCACGCTATTGATCGGCAAATTCACGTATAATTTTCAAAATTCTCGAAATAAATAAGGATACCCTCAATGAGTGTTCGTCATTCTCGGTTAATTATTCTCGGTTCTGGTCCTGCGGGCTATAGTGCAGCTGTCTATGCAGCACGTGCAAACCTTAAACCTACTTTAATTGCAGGTTTACAACTAGGTGGGCAGCTTACAACAACAACCGAAGTTGACAACTGGCCGGGCGATCCTGAAGGTTTAACAGGTCCTGCATTAATGGATCGTATGCAAGCACATGCTGAACGCTTTGGTACAGAACTCGTCTATGACCATATTAACGAAGTGGACTTAAATGTACGTCCTTTTGTTCTTAAAGGTGACATGGAAGAGTACACATGTGATGCTTTGATTATTGCAACTGGTGCTACAGCTCAATATCTTGGCCTAGAGTCTGAACAGAAATTTATGGGCCAAGGCGTAAGTGCCTGTGCAACATGTGACGGTTTCTTCTACAAAAATCAAAAAGTGATGGTTGTAGGTGGTGGTAACACTGCTGTTGAAGAAGCGCTTTATTTATCAAATATTGCTGCACATGTAACGCTAGTACACCGCCGTGATAGCTTACGTTCTGAAAAGATTTTGCAAGATCATTTATTTGCCAAAGAAAAAGAAGGCAAAATCAGCATTATCTGGAATCATGAAGTTGAAGAAGTATTGGGTGACAATACTGGTGTAACAAGTGTTCGCCTAAAATCAACTCAAGATGAAACTAAGCAAGACGTAGAAGTTCATGGTCTATTCGTTGCGATTGGTCACAAACCGAACACTGCAATGTTTGATGGTCAATTAAACTTACGTGATGGCTATATTCAAGTACAAAGCGGCACTTCAGGTAATGCAACAGCGACTTCTGTAGCTGGTGTTTTTGCTGCTGGTGACGTAGCTGACAGTATTTATCGTCAAGCCATTACTTCTGCTGGGTCAGGTTGTATGGCTGCACTTGATGCTGAAAAATATTTAGATAATCTCGGTTAATTCAATTAACACAAAAGACATTCAATGCACTATTGAATGTCTTTTTTAATAGTGTTTTATTTCATCAAATTTTCAAAATGATCCAAATGCGTAAAACGTCCTGACCTCGACTGATATTGGTCAATCTGAGGAACTAACCGTTGAAAGTGCTCAGACTGAACATGTCGATCTAATGCGGCTCGATCTACCCATTCTTCAATAAAAACAAAATGTCCTAAATTTTTTATATCATGATATAAATCGTACGCAATACATCCTTCTTCACATCTCGTTTTTTCAACGAGTTCTTGGTAAAGCGGTAAAACAAAATCAATTTTTTTAATATCAATAAAATCTTCTGCAATAAGTTTTAGCATTACGCAAACCTTTCCATTCGTTCATTCATGCTAAAGATGAACAATAAAAATTGTCAATGAAGCTCAGTTACGTTAATTTTGAATTATTCCATTTCATTTTATTTTCTATGCAAAAACTTCCACTCTCTCAATTCATTTTCCCTGACCCTATTGAAGCAGATCCGGATGGTCATGGTCTCATTTGTATTGGTGCTGATCTCTCCCCTTCTACTCTCTATGAAGCGTACACCCATGGACTATTTCCTTGGTTCAATGAAGATGAGCCTATTTGTTGGTGGAGCCCTGAACCGCGTTGTGTCATTTACCCTCAAAATTACAAGCCGAGCAAGTCACTACTTAGAAACATGAAAAAATATGACTATGCGATTACGGTTAATCACGCCTTTGAACAAGTTATTCGTTCATGTTCTCTACCAAGAACTTATGCAGATGAAACATGGATTAGCGAAGATATTATTCAGGGCTACTGCGAGATGTTTAATGCGGGCTATGGATATAGTGTGGAAGTTTGGGAACAAGACAAACTTGTGGGAGGTTTATACGGCATTACCATTGGCAAAGGTTGCTTTGGCGAATCAATGTTTAGTAATGAAACCGATGTTTCAAAAATGGCTTTTTACACATTAATGCTGATTGGACAAGAAAATCAGCTACCGTGGGTAGACTGTCAACTCGTCAACAGTCACCTAATTAGTCTGGGAGCTTGTACACTTTCTCGTCAAGACTACTTAAAATCGTTACAAGATGTAATTATTCACCCTTCTATCAATTGGAAAAAGTATCAAGAAGGTGTATTTTCAAGTAAAACAATAGCATTAGATGCAAAATTAATGGAATGATAACAGGAGGGACCAATCATGAAATCATATCACCCGAAGTCCCTTTTAAATGATTTGCAGTATTATATTACTCCACCTCATGATTGCAGCTATTTAGAAAATAAATCGGCGCGCATGGTATTTTTAGACCCTATTCATCGAATTGATGTGGTCACTCTTTCAGAACTTTCTCGTTTAGGATTTCGTCGTAGCGGTGACTTCGTTTATCGCCCTGAATGCCATTTATGTAGACAGTGTTTGTCTTGTCGTGTTCCAGTTGCTGACTTCCAAATGAATGGCATGCAAAAAAAAGCGTGGAAAAGAAATCAAGATCTGACCATGACTGTTTTGCCTACTCAGCAAGCAGCACAAATTCATTATGATTTATATGAACGCTATATTAATGAACGCCACGCCGATGGTGATATGTTTCCGCCTAGCTTAGATCAGTTTGAAAAGTTTTTAGTACATAGTTGTACAGATAGCTTTTTTCTTGAGCTTTGGAAAGATAACCGTTTAATCAGCGTATCTACCTGCGATCTAATGGATGATGGGCTATCTGCAGTCTATACTTTCTTTGATCCAGATGAGCATCGCAGATCACTTGGTGTGTACTCTATTCTTAACCAAATCGAATATGTTAAATCACTTGGTTTAGAATATCTTTATTTAGGCTACTGGGTGCCACACTCAGCCAAAATGAATTATAAATCGCAATATACCCCTTTAGAACTTTTACTAGATGGACAATGGCGCCGTTTAAACAGATCGCTATCCCCAGAAGAAATTCAACAGTTAGGTACGTCGCTTATGACAACATTACCTTCTGAATGGAATAATTTAATTATTAAATAATTTTGATCTTGCCTTCTTATGAAAAGTAATTAGATCAAAATTTAGAATAAAGATGCAAAATCATCAGTACAGGTTTTTACCATAATAACCGCATCTTCCCGCCCACCTTCTGGAGTAGGATAATAATTGCGACGAAGATCGATTTGGTGAAAACCTGCTTTTTCATATAAACCAATAGCGGCTTTATTACTTTCACGAACTTCTAAAAATATTTGTACTGGCTGATTTTTTAACTGATCTATTGATGTATTTAATAATTCATATCCTAAGCCCTGACCTTGCATCTTAGGATCAACTGCCATGAGCAATAAATTTGCTTCATCTAACACTGGCTGTAAAATACAGAATCCAACCACTCTATTTTGTGACTCAATGACTGTACATTGATAAGAATTCAAAGATTCTACAAATTGCTGTCTTGACCATGGATGTGTTTGCACTGATTTTTCGATTTGTACAACAATATCAACATCAGTGTTTTGCATAATACGAATCATGGGTTCCAGCACAATCAAAGTTCTAAAGTAATGCGTATTATAAAAACTTCACAAGAAAAAACGAGTAAAAAAAAGGACAATTAAATTGTCCTTTTTTACTATTCTTTTTAGAGGCCTAATTTTTCACGCCAAGTTGCCAGCAATGCTGTAGTGTCAGAATCATTTGGATGAAATTTTGGTCTTAAGAAATCAAGTAACTCTGGAATTTGACGTGTCATAAAACCTTTACGACCATACATAAACTTAAGCATGTACTTCGTATCTTTCCATGTTAATTTACCATCAGTTTTTAGTAACTTAGCAGTAAAATGTGTCTGAGTTGCAAAAATTAATGCCATTGCAATGATTAAAGCTGTTGAACGCATAAAATAAGCTTTCGGCCCTTTTCCATACATGCTTGTATATACATCGAATGCCACAGCTTTATGCTCATTTTCTTCTACAGCATGCCACATCCACAAATGATACATTGTGTCGTCTTGGAACATGGCCTGAATTTCAGGATTCTGTAAAAGTTCAGCTGCAATCGTAGAAGTGAAATGCTCTAAAGCACACGTTCCAGTTAAATCAATCATTTCTTTGGTATAACCAAAAGGTTTCATTAATTTAGTGACAACAGCAGTACCCATTTTAATCACTGTACCTGTCTGCTTTTCCATATGACGAACATCATATCCATAAGCCTGTGCTGAGGCATTAAAGGCAAGATGTTCTTTAGAATGCATCGCTTCCTGACCAATAAAAGCGCTAATCTCTTTTTGAAGATCAGAATCGGCAAGTTTCGGATCATTTCGAACAGCACGTGTACTATTCACAAAAAACTGCTCGCCTTCTGGAAAAAGGGCCGATAATGCTGTCATAAAATGAGTTAATCCTGCATCATAATTCGCCCAATAGCGTGGGACCTGAGTAAATTCAAAGTCCATACGACGCACAGGAAAACTAGCACCAGCACGATTAGAAATATTTACCTTAGCATTCATCTCAGACTCCTTTTAAGTGAATAGCTAATTCACATATAACTTTATTTATTTTCTTAATATTTATAATCATACGTCTTTCAATGGGCCAAATAAGTGCAGATGAGGACAGAGAAATATCAGATGAGGTCATTAATACCCCTATAAAGGTGCATTTTTGTACTTAAAAAGAAAAAAGGGCTACTAATGAGCCCTTTTAAACCAACAGAGATTTAAATTACAAACCTAATTTTGCTTTCCATGTTTTCAACAGACCTACTGTATCCAAATGATTTGGATGGAAACCAGGCTTAAAGTAAGCCAGCATTTCTTTAGCCATGCCAGTAATGATACCTTTCGATGGGCTATATGCGTATTTATAAATCACAGATAGCTCATCCAGATTTAATTTTTTATCTTGTTTTAATAAACGAAGCACAAAAGAAGACTGAATCAAAAAAATCAAAGTCATCGCAAATACCAGAGAACTCGTACGTAATGCATAAGCTTTTACACCTTTACCAAATACGCCTTCATAGACGTCAAAAGCTACGGCTTTATGCTCATTTTCTTCGATAGCATGCCAATACCACATGGTTGACATGGTTTCGTCTGTCATCAACTCTTGAATATGCGTATTGACTAATAACTGTGAAGCAATCGTAGCGGTAAAATGTTCGAGTGCTGTTGTAGCTGTTAGGTCAACCATGTCTTTGGTCATACCGAAAGGTTTGACAATTTTTACAAAAGTTTTAATTGCTGTTTGAATCGCAGTGTCAGTAAACTTCTCTAACGCTTCCACATCGTGACCAAACTTTTGAGCAGAGGCATTAAAATTTACATGCTCTTGAGTATGCATTGCTTCTTGCCCAATAAAAGCACTAATCTCTTTCTGAAGCGTTTCATCATCTTTAATAGAAGGGTGATAACGTACTGCACGTACACTATCTATAAAGAATTTCTCACCAGCCGGAAACAAAGCTGACAGTGCTGTCATAAAGTGGGTTAGTCCAGCAGAACCATTCATCCAATATTCTGGTACATCATTAAAGTCAAAGTTCATACGACGTACAGGAAAGCTCGCCCCTGCACGATTAGTAATATTCACTTTAGCATTCATACCCAAAGCTCCTTAGAAGTAACCCAAGTTACTCAAACTTTATTGTTCGTTTTCTTGATTCTTATCATACAAATTTAATAAAAAGGATTAAGGGTAAATAAGGACATTGAAATATCAGTTAAGGCCAGCTTTTATAGTGATTGTTAGACAATTAAATATAAAAAAAGCGCTCTAAAAAGAGCGCTTTTTTTCACTGAAAGTG